>DASSFG010000884.1:0-7095 GCA_035694685.1 Pirellulales bacterium | reverse complement strand
TACAGTGCCAGCATTGCCGCAATCCAGCGGTTGGATGGTGCGGGTGCGGCGTGCAGACCGCGCTCCCCCGGCCTGAGGAAGAGGAAAAAAGGCGGCTGCGCCGCAAAGGAAAGCGGTAATGAATTACCGCACTCCAAAGCGGCGAGCCTCAGCCCTGAAAAGGCCGGCGACATTCAATTCTGAACCCTGAACCCCGAACCCTGAACCCTTCCTTAGCGCCGCGGTTTCAGGACCACCGTCGCCAAGGGCGGCAGGGTAAGGCTGATCGAGGCGGGGCGGCCATGGCTGGGCCGGTCGTCGGCCTGCACGCCAGGGTAGTTCCCGACATTACTGCCGGTGTAAAACGACGAGTCGCTGCAAAAGATTTCTTCATACCAGCAACGCTCGGGCACGCCCAAGCGATGACCGTGACGCACGACCGGCGTGAAGTTGCAGACGACCACCAGGAAATCGCTGGGGTTCTTCGCCCGGCGGACGTAGCTCAGCACGCTGTCGTCGGCGTTGTGGCAGTCGATCCACTCGAAGCCGTGGTGCTCAAAGTCGATTTCGTGCAAGGCCGGCTCGCGGCGGTAGAGCTGGTTCAAGTCGCTCACGCACTTCTGCAGGCCCTGGTGCGAGGCCCATTGCAGCAAGTCCCATTGCAGGCTGCTGTCAAAGTTCCATTCGTTCCATTGGCCGAACTCGCCGCCCATGAACAACAGTTTTTTGCCTGGGTGCGTCCACATGTAACTGAACAACATCCGCAGGTTGGCGAACTTTTGCCAAAGATCGCCGGGCACCTGGTCCAACAGCGACCCCTTGCCGTGAACCACTTCGTCGTGCGAGAGCGGCAGCACGAAGTTTTCGTGGAAGGCGTAGATCAAGCTGAACGTGAGCTCGTCGTGGTGGTACTTGCGATGAATCGCCTCGTGCCGCATGTAGCGGAGCGTGTCGTTCATCCAGCCCATGTTCCACTTCAGGCTAAAGCCCAGGCCGCCGACGTACGTCGGGCGTGAAACGCCCGTCCAGGCCGTCGATTCCTCGGCGATGGTCAGCACGCCGGGATATTGCAGGTGCGTCTGGATGTTCAACTCTTTGAGGAAGTCGATCGCTTCCAGGTTCTCGCGACCGCCGAACTGGTTGGGAATCCATTCGCCCTCGTTGCGGCTGTAGTCGAGGTAGATCATCGAAGCCACGGCGTCGACGCGCAGCCCGTCGATGTGATACTTGTCGAGCCAGAAGAGCGCGTTGGAGAGCAGGAAGTTGCTCACCTCGTGGCGGCCGTAGTTGAAGATCAGCGTACCCCAGTCTTTGTGCTCGCCCTGCCGCGGATCGGCGTGCTCGTAAAGGGCGCTCCCGTCGAACAGCCGCAGGCCGTGGGCGTCGCGCGGGAAGTGGGCGGGCACCCAGTCGAGGATCACGCCCAGGCCATTCTGATGGCAGTGATCGACGAAGTACATGAAGTCTTGAGGCGTACCATAGCGCGAGGTCGGCGCGTAATGACCGATCGTCTGATAGCCCCAACTCCCCGAAAAGGGATGCTCGCTCACCGGCAACAGCTCGATGTGCGTGAAGCCCATGTTCTTGGCATAATCGACCAGGTCGTGGGCCAGCTCGCGGTAGGTGAGCCAGCGGTGGTGGTCGTCGCCGGGCCGCTTCCAGCTTCCCAGGTGAACTTCGTAGAAAGACATCGGCTGGTCGAAGGCGTTGTGCCGCGGCCGATCGCCCAGCCATTTGTCGTCGTGCCAGTGATAATGGCTGAGGTCGACCACTTTGGAGGCCGTGCGCGGCGGCACTTCGGCGCCGAACCCATAAGGATCGGCCTTTTCATAGACGTGCTCGTGGTGCCGGAGGCTGTACTTATAGAGCGTGCCCTCGCTCAGTCCCGGCACAAACAATTCCCAAAAGCCGCTGGGGATGTGTTTGCGCAGCGGGTGGCGGCGGGCGTCCCAGCCATTGAAATCGCCGATCACGCTGACGGCGGTCGCGTTCGGCGCCCAGACGGCGAAATTGACGCCATCGACTCCGTTAACGGTACGAAGTTGGGCGCCGAGCTTGTCGTAGCTGCGCCAGTGGCGGCCCTCGCCGAGCAGGTAGAGGTCGTAATCGGAGAGCAGGTGCGGGAAGGCGTAAGGATCGTGCAGGGTGGCACGGTTGCCGCGCTGATCGGCGACTTGCAGCATGTATTGTTTCGTAGTGGCTTCGTTCATGGGGCAAATCGCTTCATAAAAACCGGCCGGGTGAATGCGACGCATGGGACGCAAACCGCCCTCGTGCTGGTCGAGGACCCACGCCTGAGTCGATTCGGGCAAAAACGCCCGAACGGCCAACGCCCGGTGTCCCGACTCGACCACTTCGTGTGGTCCCAACAGCTCGAAGGGATTTTCATACCGGCCTTCGACCAGCCGGCTGACCTTTTCCAATGGTACGCTCGTTCGCACGAGTTGCTCCTTGCAGTATTGCGATTGTGGGGATTTGGGTTGTTTTGTCTAGTCGGGCGGTTTAGGAGGATGGCCTTTCCAGGCCGTCATGTAGCAGTCTGACACAGTACGGCCTGGAAAGGCCATCCTTCGTTCTATTCGAGCCAAGGCTTTGGCAGTAAAGCAGTTCCGAGCTGTCCGCAGCGAATTCTCCAGCTCTCTGCCCGTTCGCGCAGTGAACGGCTCAGCCGGGCGGAAAGTCGCTTGCCAGCATGCCGAGAGCCTGATCTGACGGTCACCGCCGACGGATCGGCGGCGCCATCTCCGTAGGGAACTCCCTCTGTGGCGTTCCGAACTCCGTAGGGAACGTCTTCCGTGGCGTTCCGTCCGTCGGCGTTGGCGGAACCGCCGGCGTTTTCCGGAACGCCACGAGGGGCGCTCCCTACCGTTGCCACTGCGGGGTTCAAACCCGTGTGCGCCTCATCCGTCCGCTGGATGCGGAATTCGATGGTGTGATAGCTGAGGGCCCGATCGAGCCGCTGCCAAAGGTCGCGGTTCTTGACGGGCACCATTTCGCCGAAGCACTCCCAGGTCCAGTCGTTGCGACGCCATTCTTCTAAACCGTAAGCGATGCCGCGGCTTACGTATTTGCTGGGCGTGAACAACGTGACGCGCGAGGGCTGATCGAGCGCTTCGAGACCGCGGATGACGGCCAGCAGCTCGAGCCGCTCGCCGCCCACCTCGGGCTCTTGATCTTCTGCTTCTAAGGTCGCCGATCCATCGGCCGCTTGCAGGACAAACCTCCATTGGCCCTGCCTTTTCTTCCCCTTCGCTTCGCTGAAGAGGAGAAAATGCGGTGCTGGGATGTTCATTGAGGAATAGGCGTGCCTGGGGTGAGTGAAGTACTTCGCTTATCGGCAGCGTTTCACCAGGCGCAACAATTTCACATAAAAGAATCGCTTTGTTCGGTTAATAACAGCCATTCGAGCAACTTTAAGACGCTATCCAGCTACCGTTCAGCGGGTTCCTCGGGGAAAGTTGCCGTGGGTCTCTGCAGATCTCGCGCAATTTCGGCCAACTCCGACAAGTATTCTCGTGCGGCGGGCCACTGCCAATCGTCCACCAGCGGCTGTAATTCCTCAGGCGGCAATCGGCTCACCAGCCGCAAGGCGGTGCTCCCCCACTCCGACCCGCTCGTTATCTGGGCGGCAGCACAAACTCGTGCTCGAAGCCAATCGTAGACGCGCTGTGCCTGCTCGTCTGTCAACGCGGCCCGCTCAGCCAACGCCACGGCCAGGCTTTGCAGCATCGCCCGCTCGCGGAACAAAGCCCGGGCGAGTTGGGCCTGCGACAGCTTGTCGCACTGCGACGGCGATAAGCGGCTGCGCAGTGCTTTTTGAAAGTGCGACTCCGGCCCGTGAAGAACAGGCGGCAGACACACCTGGGCGGCTGGTACGTTCGCAATTGCGCGAACCTGCTCCCTCTCCGACGGAGTTCCTTCCAGCGCGGCTTGTTGGCGAAGGTAACGGTCCAGGTCGAGCTTGCCCGCCAGCAGCAGCTTTTGCTTCTGACCTTCGTCAAGTCCCGCGCACACGTCGGCATCCTCGACGAGTCGCTGCAAGAGCGACTCCAACCTCCTCCGCTGTTCTTCCAGAGGCAAAAGCGGCGCTCGTTCCCGCACCACCTCTTGCTGCGGGGCGGCGCCCACGGGCGGATTCGGCGCGGCGAGGCCCCTAGCACCCCCGATCATCGGCGCGCCCGCTTGAGGCAGCGGTTGCCTGACCGCACTCTCGAGCGTGGCCGGCGATTGAAGGGCGTCGAAGGTCTCTCGCTGCGTCGTCCGCAACATGGTCTGCAAATCGGCGAGCGGCACGCTAAACGACCCCATGGCGCTACTTGGGTTCACGCAGAGCTGAAGCAACTGGGGCCGCGTTCGACCGTTCGGGTATCCGCGCCAGATTCCATTCCAATGTGCCGACAGCCATTGGAGCCATTGGTCGCGCTGTTCGTCCGTGAGCAGCACGGCGTCGTCGAGCGCCGTGACCTGCACGAGCAAGTCGGCCTGCCGTCGCCGCTCCTCATGCCGCTGGCGTTCGCTTTCATATTTGTCCCAGGCTTGGTAAGACAGTTCCTTGAGCGCCGGCGTCAATTCTCTGCGCACCATTTGTTCGGGCGATTCGCTCTGTACTGCGCGCAGCTCCCTGCGGCCGTTCCTCATGATCAGCAACTGCCGATTGATGCGGTTGCCCTCGACGGCGAAGACTACGCGGCGGCGGCCAATCGCCTGTTCGCCTGCCTGCGCCAATTGTTTGGTCTCGTCGGCAGTCAAACCGCCGACGCGTGCCATATAGTGGGCTTCGCGCTCGATGACAACGCGCAATGCTTCGATGTCGGATTGGACCGGTACGAACCGTTCTTCTTGCTCTTCACGTTCCACCCTCATCCGGCGATGCGCCTGAGCTGCCGCCGCCACGCCGTCGGGCATTGCCCGCGCCGCGGGAATTACGCCGCGCACGACCGTTAGCGCGCGGGTCTCCTTGCCTTCACTCGTTACGGCCAACAGCAGGCGATTGCCCTCTTTGCCGTCCAGCAGTGTACTCAACTCGTTTGGCTTCATGCTTCCCGTCGGTTGGCCGTTAATAGCCAGAACGCGATCCCCAACGACCAGTCCCGCCCTCTCAGCGGAACCGCCCGGCAACACCTTCATGACCAGCAGCGATGCATGGTCTAATTTCCACTCGACACCGAGGCCGACGTGCTTCTCTGTTGCATCAGCCGGCGGCCCGTCCTCTTCGGTACACGCACACCTCGGCCCTGGCAGCAAGGCCGCAATGCTCATAAGCAACAAGATGATGACAGCACGCGTCACCGGTTCAGCCTCTCATCTTCCGCGATCTCGATTTGGCGAAGCATTCCACGATTATCTCTGATTTGGGCCGATCCGAAAACCGCCAACGGCGATTTGCAGGAGAGTAGAACGGCGAACGTCAGCACGTCCCTTTTAAAGGATCGAACATCCGTGCCGATCGGTGTCCTCCGTGGTTTTGGCTTTGGAACCACGGATGACCCGGATGGGCACGGACAGGATAAAAGAGAGCATGGCTATTCGACCTGCCAAAAGATGCCAGCGTCAACGGCCGGCACGGGCGCGCCTGCGTTTGCTCGTGATGCTTCAAAGGCTTCGACCGCGTGCGCCAACTTCGTTTGCTGCTCGTGTGCAGCGGACCAGTGAAAATCATAAAACAGCGGCCGTAATTGCTCTTCGGCCAACAGGGCGATAACACGCACGCATTCGATCCGCCAGTCGATGCCGTTGCCCCGGTCGAACGCGGTCAGGTGTTCGTTTAGGGTCGCGTCGAGCGCGTCGCACTGGTCGGCCGTCAATAGCGCCCTGCGCTCAAAGCCGACGACCGCGGCAGTCACGATCGCCTGACGCTTAAAGGCGCGCCCCTCGTCGTCGGCCGCCGCCAAGCGACGCCGCTGCTCTTCAAGCAGCCGCCCGTGCAGCGACTTGCGAAAGTAAGAACCGAGCTGGTTGAAAACGTCGGGCGGGCGGGCCGCCTGCCCGCCGACGATCTGCAGGCGGTGGATCACGACTCCCCGTTCGGCCCCAATTGCCGATAAAGAGGACGGCCGTTCGGCCAAACGTTGGATGTCGAGCTTGCCGGCCAGCAATAGTTTTTGCCGCTGCTCGGCATCAAGGTCGCAGGCGGCATCGACGTAATGAATCAGCATTTCCAGTTGCTGGGCCAAGCGCCGCTCTCGATCTTCGTCGGGCGGACCGCGATCTACGACCTGCACGTTTCCCCGCAGCTCGGCCATCGCCACGGCCCGTTCTCGTGCCTGACGCTGCGCAATGGCCAACCGGCCTTCCCCCCGTGCTGCCCGTTGTGCCAGGATGATCTCTTGGCGAGCGGGAAGCTGCAGCTCATGAAAGATGGCCAGTTGAGCGGCCGTCAAAAGCTTTGCCAGTTCCGACTCCGCCGGTACGAAGCTGCCGAGAGGTTCGACGCTGAGCGCGTCGAAAAGCTGCGCGGTGGCCGGATCGAGCAGCAGACCGTCGCTCGTCGCCTCCCAACGGGCATAGTTGGCGTCTTTCGATAGCAACTCACAGAAATCGCGACGCTGAGACTCGGAGAGCCACAACCCATCGTCGAGCACTGCCACTTGTAAAAGGACCGCCGCCCGGCGCCGCCGAGCGTCGCGCCGCGCCTGGTCGGCCGCCAGCTTCGTCCACACCTCGGGCATCTTCTCCTTGAGCACGTTCTGAAGTTCGCGCCGCACGATCTCATGCCTCGACTTGATGAGCTTTTCGTCTGAGCCGCCAGGCAGCATCACCTGCCGCCCATCGACCTCCATGACATACAGGCCTTTCTTACGCATTGAGAACCGCAAGCGCTCGGCAATCCGGTTGATGGCCTCAATGCCAGCCGCGTCGACCACGGCCCGCTCGTCGTCCGAAAGTTCGCACAGATGCCGAATGAAAATCGCCTCGACCGGTACTTCGCGCTCGAGCATGGGGTCGGTAAAGCTCTTGATCATCTGGTCTAAGAAGTCGTTGCCGAGCGGCGCTCGCACCCGCACCCCACGGCGGGCCTGCGCCTGGGCAGTGGATAATAGCGTCAACACGATGAGCAACCCAGCGACCAGGGACTCCCAATGCACGCCGCAAACCAAAAATCGTTTAACCGCTGGG
>DASSFG010000883.1:0-9044 GCA_035694685.1 Pirellulales bacterium | reverse complement strand
ATCTCAGTACCCTGTCAGAACTTAAATTTGGGGTTGGAAGGCCGTAGGAAATGCGGCCACCGGGGCATCGCTGGCCGGCAGGGATCTGACGAGTGCCTGGGTCGAACGCGGCCAGCTTTGCCCCAGCCACCAACGCCGTTGCGCCCCGGTAATCGCGTAGGCCTATTTCGAATACGGGGCGGATGAACGTAACGTCTTGACAATCAACAAGTTGCGATTTCTCGTCGACGGCTTAAGCGGCCTGACCATCCAGGCTAGGGGGCGACGCGGAGCACCTTTTCTGTTAACTTTACGTATACGAGACATGAGCGTTTGGGGCAGGCCCGCCAATTGCGCTGTCGAAGACGGCACCTTCCTATTTCGCTCTCGTTTTAACCTCTTGGCATTGCGGTGTAGGCGGATCGCGTGCCTTAACAGTCAGACCTTCATTTTCTACGAATCGGGCGATCGATGGCGACCTCGGCAGCGAGCTTGGCACGGGTACGAGGCGGCCTGCTGGGCGTCGTCCTGCTCTTCGCCGCGCTTTATTTCATTCAAGGTATGAATGAAACTGCCACGGGACTTGTCCATCAGCCCATCTATTCGCTGCTGAAGCAATGGCACACGAAGCCCGGCCAGATGACCACGCTCGTGGCGCTGCTCGGCTGGCCCTGGTGCTGCAAGCCTCTGTTCGGGCTGCTCTCTGACTTCTGCCCGCTGGCAGGCTACCGGCGTAAGAGCTATTTGCTGGCCGCGGCGTTCTTGACCAGCGTCTGCTTTTGCGGGCTTTACTCGATTATGCCGCTACAGCCGGGGTCGCGCATGTTTTTAATGCTGACCTTGATGGTCCCCACGTTCGCGGTGACCTTTGCCGACGTGGTGCTCGACGCACTGATTATTGAGACCGGGCAACCACGCGGCATCACCGCACGTTTGCAATCGGTACGCTGGGGCGCCAGCTACGCCGCCACCATCCTCACCGGCCAGCTTGGCGGCAAGCTCTGCCAGCAACACCACGAGGCGTGGGCTTTTTTGCTTTGCGGCATTTTGGCCACCGCGGCACTGGTGCTCACGGTGCTGTTCGTCCGCGAGCCGCGTGTTACGGCGGTCGAAGATGATTTGCCAACGATCCGTTCCACGTTCTCTCAAGCTGTTCGCTCGCCAACGGTTTGGTGGGTGGGTGCCTTTCTGTTCGTCTGGCACTTTAACCCATTCACGCAGTCCGTGCTCTATCTGCACATGACTGAAACGCTGGCCTCGCGCGGCATGAACGACTCATTCTATGGCGACACGATTTCCATGCTGGCCGTCGGTTCGATCGCCGCTTGCATCACCTATGGAATCTATTGCCGCAAGGTGCCGATGCGCTGGCTGGCGCCCATTGCCGTGGCGGGCGGCATCGCCAGCACCTTGGCCTATTGGTTTCTCGAGGGCCGCACGAGCGCAATGGTCATCAGCCTCGTCGTCGGCTTCACCTACATGACGGCTAACATGGTGCAATGCGACCTAGCGGCGCAGGCCTGCCCGCTGCACGCGGCGGGCACGATCTTTGGCGGCTTCATGGCGGTGTGCAACATTAGCACGTTGCTGTCCACTTCAGCCGGCGGCTTCTGCTACAAGTGGGCGGTCGATCGCTGGGGGCCTATCGAGGGCTTCAAGGCGTTGCTCTTGTTGGGAGCGTTTTTTACGCTGCTGGCATTGCCGCTTGCCAGGCGCATTCCCCGCGATCTCTTCGCGCGGGCAGATAACCAATGACCCCGACGGGATTTGAACCCGTGTTGCAGGCGTGAAAGGCCTGTGTCCTAGACCTGGCTAGACGACGGGGCCGGACGACGAGCGCGCAAGGCGAATCGCCAGTGCGGTGTATAATGGTCGAAGACCCAAGTCGTCAAGTGCCTGCAAAGCATCGGCTACTGCGACGAACACCGCAGAGCGGCCCCACAGTGTTGCCCCGCAGTGTCGCCCCACTGTGGCGGGAAGATCGCCAAGATAGGCTAGCTGGAGGGAGTTTCGCGGGCAGGGTCGTTTGCCGGCCCATTGGCTGCGCCATTCGAACTGCCGCCGGCTGCCGCCCGGTGAATGGCGTCGTACACCTCACGTCGATGCACGGGCACCTCTTTGGGTGCTTCCACCCCAAGGCGCACCTTATCGCCGCGGATTTCAACCACGACAATGGTGATGTCGTTGTTGATTACAATGCTTTCGTTTTTCTTACGGGATAAAACCAACATCGCCTGTTTCCTTCGCTTCGTGTCTCAGCCTTCCTTAGGGAGCGTCCTCCTTGGACCTTCAAAAGGGCGAACAACTGGTCTGTCTCGGTGCGTCCCTCAATGCCAAACCCATCTGTTTTGCATCCTACCCCTTAGGCACGCGTAGGAACTTTCCTCATTTCACTTTACGTGCTGGCAAGTGGGAGTCAAGTTCGCGAAACGCCATAATGGCCGTCGTTGGCTCACATTTTGAGTCGTTTGGCATGGGATTCGTCACAGCCGGTGCCACCCCGCGGCCGAGACCAGGCGTTCTGGCAGGTA
This sequence comes from Pirellulales bacterium, assembly GCA_035694685.1. Classification (GTDB taxonomy): domain Bacteria; phylum Planctomycetota; class Planctomycetia; order Pirellulales; family JAICIG01; genus DASSFG01. The sequence goes on along the minus strand of DASSFG010000883.1, from coordinate 6,534 downwards.
CATGCGGTAGCGATGCACGAGGCGTAACTCTTTGTCCCATAACACGTTTTCTCGTCATTCCGTGGCAACTCAGGCCCTGAAAACCTCCGCTTTTGTAGGGAAGCAAGCTGGCCGAGGCCATGGCGTTCGATTTTGGGCTCCTATAATCCCCTGCCGGCAATCTTTTTGTTATTCACGGGGTGGACGAATGCCGCAAAACGGGACATTTCGCGCCAGCGCGATTGGCGGTTGCGTCATCCTTTTGCATGCGACGGCAGGGCGTTCTCGCGCGCGTTTTGGCGCTGTGCCCTGGCTTTGATTGGATTCCTCGTGTGCCGAGAACGTTCAACATCGTTGCACGATTTCCGGCTTTGCATCACGGCAGGCGTGCGACTGCTGAATCGCAGCCAGCAAACATGCTTCTGCTCTCGATCAACTGACTGCACGTTGTTACTTGCGGCGAGAAGCGACGCGTCTATAATTTCAGCATGCGACGGCGGCAAGTCGTCGCGCGTTGGTTCCTTTCTCCTCCGGGGCACACACGGGATGAGCTCTTCATGCTTCAATGGATTCGTGATATTCGCGACGCAGTCGTAACCGTCGCGCAAGGGATGTGGGTCACGTTGCGGTATTGGCTCAAGACGTATGATCCACAGCGGAAAACGTTTACCGAGCACTTCGAGTATCCCGAATTGCCCGTTCCAGTGGCACCACGCTATCGCGGTTTTCACCGCTACGATCTCACTACCTGCATCGCCTGCGATCAGTGCGCCAAAGCGTGCCCGGTCGATTGCATTTACATCGGCAAGGAGCGCGTCACGCAAGGCAAGGGTTTTCGCGTGACGGGTTTTACCATCGACTATACGAAGTGCATGTTCTGCGCGCTGTGCGTGGAGCCTTGCCCGGTCGATTGCATTTTCATGGGCGCCACGCATGACCTTAGTTGCTACAGCCGAGACGGGTGCATCGTCGATTTTTCGCGTTTGCCGGTGGACGTGGCTTGGGGCCGGGCCACGCTCAATCCCACGGCGGTGGCCGGCTCGAAGGTGATTGCCGAACCGGTGCATGGCGGTCCGAACCAATGAGGGTGGCGGCATGGCGGGCGGGCGCGGGCGTTTGGTGGGAACAAGAGTGGTCGGTCAGCAAGAGAGGAAGGCAATCATGAGCGGTAAACCTTGGAAGAATCGCAAGGTATTCACGGTCGAAGAGGCCAACGCGGCGTTGCCTCTCGTGCGCGCCATCACCAAAGATCTGGCGGAGCTGTCGCGCGACGTGATCGATCGTCGCGAGCGGCTGTCGCTGTTATTGAAAGGCCGCGAGCGCGATAAGCGCGACTTGTATGGCGAAGAGCTGGCACAGGTGCAGGAAGAGCTTGAGACGGACAGCGAGCGGCTACGCGCGTACGTGGAAGAGTTGCGCGAATTGGGGGTCGAGCCCAAAGACGGTCCCGAGGGGCTGGTGGATTTTCCCGCCGTGATGGAAGGCCGGGCGGTGTACCTTTGCTGGAAGTTGGGCGAGCCTGAGGTGCTCTACTGGCACGATCTGGAAGCCGGCTTTCGCGGCCGGCAATCGCTGACGGCCGGCAGCGCCAATTCGGCGGGCCAGTCGTTTCAGAGCGACGCCGACTGAAGGCCCTCGTGATACACCGGCACCTGGCCCCTTGTCTCAACACTCACCTTCTGCGACGTTCAATCCAACACCATGAAAGCACGCTGTATGTCGCGACTTTCGTTCAGCGCTCTAGCGGCGGCGAGCATCTTTCTGTTCGCGCGCCCCGCTTTTGCTCAAGGCTTGCCCGGGGCAACGGAGGGCATGCCGTGGCAGGTAGCGGCCTTGTTTACGGTCAATTGGGTGTTGGTCGCGGCGGGCGTGGCGATGATGTCGCGACCGTCAAAAAGGTCGGAGAAGCCGAAGAAAAGCATTGACGAGGAGTCTGCCTAACCTCGTCGTCACAAAGATGTTCTAGCAGGTATCGTAATGGGTGCTCCCAAGATTCTAATAACGATTCACACTGTCGGAGGGGTGTTCGTTTGGCTGTGGTTCATGGGGTCGTGTACCAAGGAAGGAATGTGGAATAACGCCCTCACGCTTCTCGACGCCTGGATGGCCGCCTTCTTCACGTTTCCACTGTGGCTGGCTGGCACCTTCATCACGATAAGCATGTTGAAACCGGGTCCCGACGACTTCTACACGCTGTTTGCCATCGTGATGTGCATGGGATGGATCCTTTACCTGGTGTCCTTCGTCATAATTCACGCCATTACCGATTACTTGTCGCAAACCAAAGTTGCCTTTCACCCGATCGCCGACAAGATCGGCGCCGTGCTGTTCGCCTGGTCGTTGGCCAGTCCGCTGGGTATATTCTCGTGGCCGATCTTGATCTTGGTGATGCTGGCGGCAGCAGGTCAATAATCGAGGCGCGTCAAGTTTCTTTCAAGGCCCGCTGCAATTCGGGCATTGAGGTCACACCGGTCACCACCAGCAGCAAGCCTTCTTCCTGCAGTGTTCGCATGCCGGCTTTGCGCGCCGCCTGACGGACCACTTCCACTTGCGGCTTTTTAGTCAGCACCTGCCGCACCTGATCGTCAACGATCAACGCCTCGAAGATCCCGGTGCGACCAAAATAGCCGATGCCTCGGCATTGCTGGCAAGGCTCTTGCGGCTGTTCAGGATTCGGAGTCGGTGGGCGGTAGAGGGCCTCGATCCGTCCCTGTGGAATGCCCAGTTGTTGTAGTAACTGCGGCGGCGGCGCATAGGCCTCTTTGCACTTATCACACAGCTTACGTACCAACCGCATGTTGACGGCTGCTTTTAGGGCCGTGGCATATTTTTGAGGCGGCATCTTGAGCGTCATCACGCGAAGCACTGCCTCGGCGGCTTCCTTAGCGCGTGCGGTGGTGACGACCGTCCGGTCCAGACCGGTTTGGTCGCACAGTAGCTCCGCGCTTTCCGCATCTTTCATGTCGGGGACGACGAAGACGTCGGGGTATTCACGGATCAGCTTGGGCAGCACGGTAAGCGGCGTTTCCCCCGCGGCGGCGTTAAACGTCGTCAGCGGCACGTTCTCGATCTCGACGTCTTTGTTGGCGGCGTCTTCCACGCATACGAAGCCGCGCGTGTAGCGGTCCATGCTGCTCACCACCGCGTGCAACAGACTGGTCAGGCCGGCGCCCGGCGGCGCCGAGATGACGACCATGCCCGACTTCGATTCGAGCACGGGCTTCAAGTCGTTCCACATTTTCTCGCGCATGCCCAGGTCGGCCGGACGCTTCTTGCGCACGTCGGGATCCGGAAACTGGATGAGCACACGCTCGCCCGTCTGAGTTCCCTGGCTCATCAAACGCGGCGTGTGTTTCTTGCCTTGGTATTCGGCGCCGAACGAGCCCTGCTGACGCGCCCGGCGCTCATTCGGATTCAGCGCGCAGAGCACCTTAAGCACCGCCAGGGCCATGTCACCCGGTTCGCGCTCCATGTTCTCGCCGGGATGCCAGACACCGTCGACTTGGAACCGCACAGAAACCGACTGCTGGGTAAAGTCGAGCATGATCGCGCCGGCCCGGTTATCGAGCGCCTGCGCCAAAAGCTCGCGAGCCGGCAAATAGCCTGGCGCCTGGCGCGCCGTGAGCAAGTTCACGTTGTCGTCGCGCTCGGTGGCGCCGCCGCGGGCGGCCAGCTTGATCGGCGGGCCGATTTCGTCCGGCGTCAACTGGTCGGACCGCATTTTGATGCCGATCGACTGTACCTTTTTCGCCGTCCAACGACGAATGTGCGGCCCAGTAAACACGCGGTCCTCGATGGCGACCTGCTGGTTGTGCTTGACGACGTAGACCACGAAGGGAATCAGAAACGAAAGAAACTGAATGGGGAAACCAATCCAAAAGCTGATGCTCAGCGTCAGCAGCGAAACCACGGGGTTGCAGAGCAGGAAAGTGCCCATGAAGCAGAAGATGAACGGCAGGAACATGGCGAGGTTCCAGTTCTTGCTCTTCTTGCGGAAAAAACGGTCGCGATTGACCCAGTCCGTTGCCGAGACCCAGCAGAAGTAAAGAAACACGTAGAGCATCAACTGCACGATCAGGTAAAGAATCATGCCAATGCCGACCAAGCCTCCGGAGAGCTGCTCGGCCAGGTCTGGCGAGATCTTCTGCAGCAGCTCGTCGAATGGTGTGCCGGGCGCAGCAGCCCCGGCAGGCGGCGCCATTTGGGCCGGTGCGGCGCCGGGCATCATATTCTGCCCCGGAGCTCCGGGCGGCATCGGCCCTTGGGCCGCGGTCGGCCGCGCGCAAAGACAAAGGCAGACAACGCCCCCTGTGACGATTTTCAACGTGCCGCGCATTACAGAATTCCAGGAGCCCGGACTTCGATACCCTTGAGCGCCATTCGCAGGGCGTCGACATTGGGAGCCACCTCAAAGGCGGTTGCGCGGTCGATGAGCTCCTTGTCAACCAAACTTTTCAAGCTCATGGTGAAATCCTGCATTCCCTCCTTCTCGCACATACGAATTGCGTCGGCCAACTTCTCGTCCTTCTCTTCCAGCACGAGCTTGCGAATGATCGAATTGAAAATCATGATCTCCACCGTCGGCACGCGGCCCACGCCCGGTTTGATCGACGGCAACAGTTTTTGCCCGACGATGGCCTTCATGTTCATGGCGATGGCGCTGCGCAAGGCGGGGTGCATCGACTGCGGAAACAAGTCGAGAATGCGGCCAATGGTTGATGGCGCCCCCGAGGCGTGAATGGTACCGAACACCAGGTGCCCGGTCTCGGCAGCGTGAACGGCCGTCAAAAACGTCTCTTCATCGCGCATTTCGCCCACCAGCATCACGTCGGGGTCTTCGCGCACGGCGTGCTTCATGCCGATGCCGAAGTCGACCACGTCCATGCCGATCTCACGCTGATTGATCAAGCACTTGTCTTCGGTAAAGACGAACTCGATGGGATCTTCCAGCGTCAAAATGTGCTTGCGATAGTTCTGGTTGATCCAATTGAGCATCGATGCAATCGTGGTACTTTTGCCCGAGCCCGTGACGCCGGCCAACAGCACCATGCCTTGGTCCCACTTGCAGAGTGATTCCATGATGGGCGGCAGGTTGAGGCCCTCGAAGGGTGGAATGAACTGGTTCACGCGCCGCGCCACGAGACCCACGTGGCCGAGCTGTTGCAGCACGTTCACGCGGAACCGCCAGCGGACGCCGTCGACGTCGGTGGTGTGGGCGAAGTCGGCCCCGCCGGTTTCCTCGAAGATCTTGCGGTTGCGGTCGCTGAACATGGGAAAAATCAGCCGAACCATTTCTTCGTCTTCAATCGGACCGCGGTCCAGCGGGCGAAGGGTGCCATTGACGCGCACGATGGGCGCTCGCCCCGCCTTGAGGTGCAAGTCGCTGCCCTTCAGTTTCACCAAGGCGCGAAACAGCTTGTCGATTTCGAGTTCGACGTGCTGTTTGACGAATTTCGCCGCCAGGGCATCGACGGACGGGTTTACCGGGGCTGCCGTTGCGGTTGCCATAAGTTTTCCTCGCTACGTGTTAGGCGTAAGGTATCAGGGGTCAGGCTTCAGGAAATGATTTTCTGGGATGAAGCCGCGCGCCTCAGTCCTGATGCCTGATGCCTAATGCCCGATGCCTTTTCTTATGCGGCGATCGACCGCACGGGAATGCCTCGCGCGGCCATCACCTGTTTGGTCTCTTGTATCGTATACTCGCCGAAGTGAAAGATGCTGGCCGCCAAAGCAGCATCGGCCTTGCCAAGCTGAATGGCGTCGGCCAGGTGCTCGGGCCTTCCGGCCCCGCCACTGGCCACCACAGGTATCGACACGGCGTTGCTTACGGCAGCCGTGATCTCTAAATCGTACCCGTTTTTGGTGCCGTCGGCATCCATGGAGGTAAGCACAATTTCGCCCGCCCCCAAACGCTCGACTTCGCGCGCCCATGGCACGGCTTCCAGGCCTGTGCCGACTCGGCCGCCATTGATGTGCACCTCCCATAGTTCGCGGCCGTCTTTCACGACGCGCTTGGGGTCGATGTTCACCACGATGCACTGGCTTCCGAAGCGTCGCGCGGCGTCGGCCACGAACCGCGGGTTGCGTGGAGCGGCGGAATTGATCGATACCTTATCGCAACCGGCGTTCAGCAATTGACGGATGTCATCAATGGTGCGAATGCCACCACCCACGCAGAGTGGCATGAAAATCACCTCCGCGGTGCGGCGGACCACGTCAAGCATAATGGCCCGCCCCTCGTGGCTGGCGGTAATATCGAGGAATACCAGTTCGTCGGCCCCCTCGGCCTCATACCGCGCCGCCACGTCGACGGGGTCGCCGGCGTCTCGCAACTGGACGAAATTCGTGCCCTTCACCACTCTTCCGCGGTCGACGTCAAGGCAGGGAATCACACGCTTGGCGAGCATGGCTTTTTCAAATTCGGGGTGCGGTGGAAGCTTCCGCCGCGCAATTCTAGTGAGCAACAATAAAGAATCTGTACTTTAAGCGGTGCATCGGGTACGGTCAACGAACATGAACAAGAGATAATGGCCGAACAGTGAGTTGGTCCGTGGC
>DASSFG010000882.1:0-13991 GCA_035694685.1 Pirellulales bacterium | reverse complement strand
GGCCCAGCTTTTCGACGGCCGAACGGGCGAACCGCTCGAACAGGAGACGACCGTCGGCTTCATCTACATGCTCAAGCTGCACCACCTGGTCGACGACAAGGTGCATGCCCGTTCGACTGGCCCCTATTCGCTTATTACGCAGCAGCCCTTGGGCGGTAAGGCCCGCTTCGGCGGCCAGCGGTTCGGCGAAATGGAGGTCTGGGCGCTGGAGGCCTACGGGGCCGCCTACATCTTGCAGGAACTGCTCACGGTCAAGAGCGACGACGTCGAAGGACGTACAAAGATTTACGAGTCGATGGTCAAGGGCGAAAACACGCTCGAAGCCGGCACGCCCGCCAGCTTCGACGTTTTGACCAACGAAATCCGCGGGCTGGCCCTCAACATGCAGCTTGAGAAGCGACGCGTGTAGGAAGATAGACCCTATGCGGGAGAATGCGCCAACCATGAATGACGAATACCGAATGACGAATGACGAAAGAAGCCCGAATGACGAAGCCCGAATTCGTCATTCGACATTCGTCATTCTTTCGTCATTCGTGCTTCGTCATTCGTCATTCCTCGCTCAGTACTGAACATTGGCGCCGCCTACGACACGGCCATCAAACACAAACAAGGAGCAAATACCATGAGTACAGGTATCGGCGAAACCTCATACGATCGGATTAACGACTACGCCGCCGTCAAGATCAGCCTGGCGCGGCCGCACGACATTCGAAGCTGGTCGTTCGGCGAAGTCAAAAAGCCGGAAACGATCAACTACCGCACCTATCGGCCCGAGAAGGACGGGCTGTTTTGCGAGCGCATCTTCGGACCCGAGAAAGACTGGGAGTGCTCCTGCGGCAAGTACCGCGGCATGAAATACAAGGGCATGATCTGCGACCGCTGCGGCGTCAAGGTCACGCACAGCCGCGTGCGCCGCAAGCGCATGGGTCACATCGAACTGGCCGCGCCCGTGGTACACATCTGGTTCTTCAAGGCCATGCCCAGCCGCTTGGGCAACCTGCTCGACATGAAGACCACCAGCCTGGAGAAGGTCATCTACTTCCAGGACTACGTGGTGATCGACCCCAAAGACACTCCGCTCAAGCGTCAGCAGCTTCTCACCGAGGAAGAATTCCGCAAGGCCCGCGACGACCATGGCGAGGGCAGCTTCGACGCCGACATGGGCGCCGACGCCGTGCGCAAGTTGCTGGCCAACCTCGACCTGGTCAAGCTCTCGCAAGATCTGCGCACGCAGCTTGCTGAGACAGGCTCGAAGCAGAAGCAGAAAGACCTCATCAACCGGCTGAAAATCGTCGAGTCGATCCGCGACAGCGATAACAAGCCCGAGTGGATGGTGCTCGACGTCATCCCGGTCATCCCGCCCGACCTGCGTCCGCTGGTGTTGCTCGATTCGGGCAACTTCGCCACCAGCGACCTGAACGACCTCTACCGCCGCATCATCAACCGCAACAACCGGCTGAAGAAGCTGGTCGATCTCAACGCGCCGGAAGTCATCATCCGCAACGAGAAGCGCATGTTGCAGCAATCGGTGGACGCCTTGTTCGACAACAACCGCTGCAAACGGCCGGTGTTGGGCAGCAGCAACCGCCCGCTCAAGTCGCTCACCGACATGATCAAGGGCAAGCAGGGCCGCTTCCGCGAAAACCTGCTGGGCAAGCGCGTCGATTACTCTGCCCGCAGCGTGATCGTGGTCGGCCCCGCCCTGCGCCTGCACCAGTGCGGTCTGCCCAAGAAGATTGCCCTGGAACTCTACCAGCCGTTCATCATCCGGCGCCTCAAGGAGCTCGGCCATGCCGATACCATCAAGAGCGCCAAGAAGATGCTCGAGCGCAAGGATGACGAAGTGTGGGACATTCTGGAAGAAGTGATCCGCAACCATCCGGTGCTGTTGAATCGCGCTCCCACATTGCACCGCATGGGTATCCAGGCCTTTGAGCCGACGTTGGTGGAAGGCAACGCCATTAAGCTTCACCCGCTGGTGTGCAAGGGATTCAACGCCGACTTCGACGGCGATCAGATGGCCGTACACCTGCCGCTGTCGATCGAGGCGCAAGTCGAGGCCCATACCTTGATGATGTCCACCAACAACATCTTCAGCCCGGCCAACGGTGCGCCGATCATCAGCCCGTCGCAAGACGTGGTGATGGGTTGCTACTACATGACGATGAACGTGCCCGACCGCAAGGGCGACGGCATGACGTTCAGTTCATCGGCCGAGGTACACCTGGCCTACTCGCTGGGCAAGGTACACACGCACGCCCACGTCAAGTATCGCCTGGCGAAGAACCGGCGGCTGAAGGGCGAGGGTGACCGCGACCGCAAGCCGGGAGCGCTGGTCGAAACGACCGTCGGCCGCGTGTTGTTTAACGACGCTCTGCCCGAAGGGATGCCCTTCTACAACATCCCCATGAAGAGTAGCGAGTTGGCCAAGGTCATTTCCGACTGCTATGCCATCCTGGGCCGCCGGGCGACGATCGACCTGTTGGACACGATGAACCGCACCGGCTTCCGCCAGAGCACGCACAGCGGTCTCTCGTTCGCCACCGACGACCTGATTACGCCGCCCAGCAAGCAGCGCATCATCGGCGATGCCGAGAAGACGGTGCTCAAGTTCCAGAAGCTCTATCAGCGCGGCGTGATCACCGAGGTCGAGCGTTACAACCAGGTGCTCGACGCCTGGACCCACGCCCGCGAGCGGATCACCACCGAAATGATGGCTGAGCTGGAAAACGACCATCGCAAGCCGGGCTACGTGAACCCGATTTATCTGATGGCCAACTCTGGCGCCCGCGGCGGCGTCGAGCAGATTCGCCAGTTGGCCGGCATGCGCGGCTTGATGGCCAAGCCCTCGGGCAAGATCATCGAAACGCCCATCAAGGCCAATTTCCGCGAGGGGTTGACCGTGCTGGAGTACTTCAGCTCGACGCACGGTGCCCGCAAGGGTCTGGCCGACACGGCCCTCAAGACCGCCGACTCGGGCTATCTCACCCGCAAGCTGGCCGACGTGGCCCAGAACGTAGTCATCACGCAGCACGACTGCGGCACGACGCAGGGCATTACCAAGGGCGTGATTTACCGCGGTGAGAAGGTCGAGGTGCGCCTGGCCGACTCGATTCGGGGACGCGTCAGCCGCGCCAACATCGTGAATCCCATTACCGATGAAGTGATCGTCAAAGAAAACGAGATGATCACGGTGGAGATCGCCCGCCGCGTCGAAGAAATGGGCCTGGAGAAAATCCAGGTCCGCAGCCCGATGACGTGCGACGCCTCGCTCGGCATCTGCCGGTCGTGCTACGGCATGGACCTTTCGACCGGCTCGCTGGTCGAAGAGGGCATGGCCGTGGGCATCATTGCCGCGCAGAGCATCGGCGAGCCGGGCACGCAATTGACGATGCGCACCTTCCACATCGGCGGTACCGCCGCGCGGGCCGTGGAAGAAAGCGAGATCCGCGCCAAGAAGGCGGGCATCGCCAAGTTTACGCGGCTGAAGTTGGTGCGCAACGAAGAGGGCCAGCAGATCGTGCTGACCCGCAACGGCGAAATCTCCCTCATTGATCCCAAGGGACGTGAACTGGAGAAGTACGAAATTCCCGCCGGCGCTATTCTCAAAATCGAAGAGAACGTGGAGGTGCCGGTGGGGGCCGTGCTTTGCCAATGGGACCCGCACAGCATCCCCATTCTGGCCGAGGTGGGTGGCAAGGTCCGCTACGAAGACGTGATCGAGGGTGAAACGCTCCGCATGGAGAAAGACCCCAGCGGCCACCAACGTCGCATGATCATGGAGCACAAGGGAGACCTGCACCCGCAGATCATCCTCGAAGACGCCAGCGGCAAGATATTGGACTTCTACTACCTGCCCGAAAAGGCCCACATCGAAGTCACCGAAGGCCACCAGGTATCGGCCGGCACGTTGTTGGCCAAGACGCCGCGCGAGGTGTCGGGCACGCAGGACATCACCGGCGGTCTGCCGCGGGTGACGGAAATCTTCGAGGCCCGCAAGCCGAAAGACCCCGCCGTCATCGCCGAGATCGACGGCACGGTCGAGCTGTTGGGCGAGAAGCGCCGCGGCAAGCGCACGATCATCGTCCGCAGCGAGAGCGGCATCGAGCGCGAGCACCTCGTCTCGCACGGCAAGCACCTGCGCGTCCACGCGGGCGACTTCGTGCGGGCAGGCGAGGCGTTGGTCGACGGTCCGCTCGTACCCCACGACATTCTCCGCATCTCGGGCGAAGAGGCCGTGCAGCACTACCTGGTGCGTGAAATTCAGAACGTCTACCGCAGCCAGCGCGTCGAGATCGACGACAAGCACATCGAGATCATCGTCGCTCAGATGCTCCGCAAGGTGCGCATCGAAAGCGTCGGCGATACCGGTTTGCTGCCCGGCAGCGTGATGGATAAGTTCGAGTTCCGCGGCACCAATCAGCGGCTGTCTGGCTGCCTGCGGATCACTGAGAAGGGCGACAGCGACTTTGCCCCCGGCGCGATCGTGCCAAAAGACACGCTGGAACAGGTGAACGCACAGATCGAGGCGCTCGGTGGAGAATCGTCCAAGGGCACGAAGCCCAAGCCGGCGACCGCCAGCACACAGCTCTTGGGCATCACCAAGGCGTCGGTGCAAAGCGCAAGCTTCATCTCGGCGGCGAGCTTCCAGGAAACGACCAAGGTGCTCACCGAAGCGGCCTTGGCCGGCAAGGTCGACACGCTGGTCGGCCTCAAGGAGAACGTGATCCTCGGCCACCTCGTGCCGGCGGGCACGGGCTTCAAGACCTATCAAGAATCGGAAGTCCGCATCAAGCCCGAAGCACTGGTCGACCTGGCCCGCGAGAAAGAGCGCGTACTCACCAAAGCCTTCCCGCTCTTGGAAAGTGGCGACGGCTCCAACGGCAACGACGGCAAGAGCGCCAAAGCCGCCTCCGGCGGCCTGGATGCGCTGTTGAGCGAGTAATCCCCCTTTCCCTTTAGGGAGAGGGCGGTGGCATTTTTGGAGTGCGGCGATTTGTCGCCGCTTTCTCCTTGTCGCGGAGCGACCTTCTTTGGAAGGGGTAGGTGAGCTACGCGCAGGCTGACCGAAGCCAAAATCAGATCACCGATCCTGGAAACGACGGGTTCGTCTCCATATCGACGAGTATAATTGTTTGCAGCGAAGGTTGCCTCTTCCGCGGGAATCGTTTTGGTATCAACCATGTCCGAACAGCGCGAGCAATTCCAGAAGTCCGTCGAGGCGCTTGTTGAGCAGGTGAAAAGCTGGTCCGAGCCTCATGACTGGGTGACGAAGGAGTATCCCAAAAAGCTGCGCAACGGCTCCCACGAGCTTTTTGTTGTTCCCTCTTTGGTGCTCCAGAGAGGCCCCGTGCGGGTCATACTTGACCCGGTTGCCTACGACGTTCCCGGCTCGGAAGCCGTCGTCGATCTGTACCTGATGCCGGCCTATGACGACCTTGCCAGCCTCTATCTCGCCGCTGGAGAGTGGACCATCCACTACCCTCTGCCGCCTGATGTTCAAGAAACGCACTCCGAGCCTGAAACGAAGTCGCTGCCACTGAGCGAAGCGACGATCAACCAGGTTCTCGACTCGATCGCCGCCCATGCCGAATCGTCGGTTTGACTGGCACGAGCACATCAAGGACGTGGAAAAGGAGTACAAGGCGGCGCGCCTCGCCGTCGATCGGCTCGCCGCCGGGCTTACCGCATCTCCTGATGCGATCACCGACGACGAAACTCGTGCCTATCTCCGAAACGCGGATGCAAATCTGGAGGGGACCTACATCGTTCGCCTCTTTGCCGCCTTCGAAGCCGCATTGCGCTCGTACGACCGCGCTAGGCACAATGATCCGACTCGCGAACAGGTCGCGTCCGTGTTGATTGACACGACCGGGGGCAGGCGCCGACAAGGGATTTCAGCCACGGTGCGCCAAGGCGCGCACGAGGTGCGGATCGTTCGTAACTTTTGGGCGCATGAAAGCGACGAAGCGCCTCCGCCTATGAGCATCGCCGATGCGCGGCGTCGGCTCCAGCTCTTTCTCTCGTGGCTTCCTGACGAGTGGCCTTAGCGGTCAACAATCTGTGTCGCGGTTATTTACGCAGAGACCCTCCAATTAGGCAAGGCGCGCAGCCATGCGCGCGGCCCCATGCCAGCCAGGCAGGGGTCATGGCAGCGAGGTTTCCCTCGGCACTCGGCGGAATCGGATCTTCGCCGGTAATGGCCGACAGCGCGTGGAACCAGTGGTCGGGCTGGCGAGCCAGCTCGTCCAGCAGGTACGGAAGCACGGCGCGCCCCAAGCCGATAATCTGAAGATACGCCGGATGCGCCACCATTTGCGTCATCGACGACGCCGGGCCGACGTCGTACCTCCAAATCACCGCCAGCGCAAGGAACTTTTTCTCGACACGCCGATACGGCCGCGTGGCCGTTCTTTGTACCGCAGGGCTCGAACCAGCGCCATATCCTGTGACGAGGGTCGTGCTCACTAAAGACAATCTTTGCACTGCCAGAATCGTGTTTCTACTGGCTAGCCGTTTGGACTTGCAGTAATCCGCGAAAAAGTTTCCACAACGACTTAGCTAAACCGAACAACTAAACCAACTTGACGAAATCCTTACTGCGCTTATGATGGCCAAGGATTCTGCGTCATTCAAGAAAACAGGCTCGCCATGCGACAGACCATTGTTTGCTATGACGGCGTCGGAGGTGTTCTTGCACCCCACATACTGGATCAACTGAAGCGCCTTGAATCTGTTGTTTCATGCGTCTTCGTAAACGACTACGATTCGGTACGATGGCTGCCGGGAGAATCGGACAGTATGCTTGTTTTGGCTGACAATTCCGGCAACCACATCTTCCGCTTCACGTTAAAGCACTTGATGCTTGAACTGCAAGAATTCTCAGAGCTGCTTTCACGTTTTGTGAATGGAAAGAAACCGACATGATTCAATTTACTGCTGATGCACTGGCATCGGCTGCTTCGGCAGTGGTGCAGCAGCTTTCGGATACCGTGCAGCTAAAACCGCTAGACGTAGAACGAGTTCTCCATGCTGCGATCAAGCTAAGTCGTGTGAAGCGGTACGTTGACCGTGGGCCGGCTCTCGACGAACAAGAATGGCGCCCCGTTTTACGCGAAGGATTCACGCAGTATTTAATCTCAGGCTGGGGATTTGTACGCTGGAAAGAAAGAAAAACCACATGCCAGCCCGATCCCAACCACCCATATCCTCGCGTTGGCCTGAGCGCTCCGCATCGAAAGGGAGCAATTCTGCAAACCGTCCACGAGCTTTTCGCCGTCTTCCGAAACGTTCTAGAAGGTGTCGGTTGCGCAAAGTGCTTCGCCGCACGAACTTGCGTAATTGCCATTGGTGGGGTGTCGTTGTAGTTCGGCAGCGCGCTGCCGAACTGGCATTGGCAAAGGCGCCGCGCGCGGCGCCAATTGCAGTGCGGATGGAGGGAGGGGGAGACGGCGAGGTTGTGCCGCGCGCGGCGCAACTGGCGCAGCGGGCTTTGCGACGCAATTAGCCAGCAAGCTCGAATTTGCGTCGCAAGTGTACCAATTACGTCGCAACTCGACAGGAACTATAGATGCCTGATGGCGGCCAGAATCAGTAACCCGCCAATGAAAGCAGCAATCGCCAGACGCCATCGGCGATCCCAACCGGCCCACGCTGCCGTGCAGAATAACAAGGTGCCTATGAAATTGGCGGTGAACCGTACACCTGGCGAACTTATGGGGCGGCCGAGAATGGCGACCAAAACGAACAGCATGACATTAATCGCAGTTAAAGCCGCAAGAGCCCCAGAGATTGTCACGAACGAGACAACCAAGCAGCCTTTAGATTCTGGTCGCGACGGGGGCGAATAAGGTGCCTTGTATGGATTCTGAGCCATGCCACCATCATAGCGTCGGCGAGGGCTTGTCTCAGTGTAGCGTCGATTGTTCGGCTAAATGCCAAGGGACACGTCCCGTCGTCTCCACCGAGATTGCCTCGGTGGAACGCACGATTCGTCAGCCAAGCCGCACGGTCATGCGCACCGTTGGGATAAACCGAGCGGGGGCGAGAAGCTTCGGGCGAAGGCGGCGATGCGACACGCGTGTCGCGTCACCTATTGCAAAAGGTAAAGAACCGTCGCCACGATACCCAACGCGCCGAGAAGGCAGAACCACATCGGCCGCCCGGCGAGTGCCGACGCGGAATGCACAACGTACTCGCCGCAGTGCGGGCAGTGTTCGGCATCTTCGTACATCTCTTCGCCACACGCCGAGCACGGAACAAGCTCCGACAGATCATCGTTGCCCTCGTCGGGTTCGTCTTCTTCCCAGTCGTCGTCCGACATATCGGTCATTCGTCCTAGTATGGCGGCAAGAGACGCCGGATGCCGTGCGCCACGACAGCGGCGAGGAAGCGCGAGCTCCGAGGCCTGACGACGCAGAGCCGGGGTGGATCGCAACTTGTGCCCATCCAGGCAATGGTTCCGGCTTGCAGGCAAACTACTTGCCGAAGCCGCCCCAATGGCCATAGGCGGGGCTGCTAAAACCGCTTTGCCCGCCGAAGCTCGGTGTGGCGAAGGTCGTGGAATAGAAACCTGCGCCGTAACTGCCGACAAAGCCTGAGGTGCCGATGCCGTAAACGGGCATGTACCCAATCACCGGGCCGTATGCCGGCGCACCCAAAAACGGCGACCAACCAAAACCGAAACCACCCATTGCCGCCTGATTTCCGGCTGGAAACGTTGCGGCGCCAGGCTGGTGGTGCATGCCGGGGCGTGGAGCTTTGGCCAAGGCGTCTTGAGTCGCGAACAGCAAGACCGACAACAGAGCGGCAAAGGAAAGGTACCGTGCCATGTAAAGATCCTTCGTATAGGCTTTTGGGGGCGGAACTGGATTTTTCATCAAAACCAAGAGTTTCAGCGTCCCCTATGGCAATTGGCATACCATCGCCCTGTCGGCGTGGCCCAGGCCCAGCTTTCCCGCCAGTTTTCGGCCTGGGCGGTCCTACCGACTGGCTTGTCGGGCGAGTGCTTGTCGTCAAACCGACGACAAGTCGTTTTATAACGAGACGGTCGGGTTGCTCGGTCTTTCGGATCCAACATGGCCAAGCTTTGCCCCAGCCACCACTCCCAGAGCATACTTTCTTCCGCGTGTCTGCTTAGCCATCCAAGGCCGTAGGCTCGGACGGCAGCGCCGCGGGCGCGGTGCGCGTCTCGGCGTCGCTGTCGTCGGGGAAGATGGCGGCCTTGATCACGCGGTCGGTCGTCGCATTCAAGAAACGATTGAGCTCGTTGTTTATCTGTTCAAATTCGGGCCACAGCGTTTCGTCGACGAACCGCTTTGGCACCCGAGCCATGACCGTGGTATAGCGCTGGCCGGAATAACGATAGGGCTGAATCTCATAGCGGCGCAAGAGGGCGAGAAACAGCTTCTTGGACCAGGGATTGCTCAATGAAAATCTCATCTCCACCGGTTTGTCGGTCTCTTGCAGGCGGCGAAGGCGCTCGCGAATGCGCTCCATGGCGGTCGCCGCGGCGGTGCGCTCGCCCGCAAAGCCTGTGTCGGCGAACAGCGCCTCGACCTTCGCCAAGGTATCGAGCAGCTCGCGTTCCTCATCGAAAGCGGTCTTCGCCATGATCGTCGGCCTCCTGCACGGTGGTTCAAAGGTTTGAATTTTGCCTACTATTTTGCCATATTCAATTCGGCTGGAAAACCCAACGACGCACATACGGCTAGAGCAATGACCGCGACGAACCCCCCCGTGACAACGGTACTTCGCATACCCGGCGCCTGGACGGACCCGCGCGAGTTGCTGGACCACATGCCAGAGGGCTTTCGGCTGACGGATAACAGCCTGGTGTTGCCCGATGGCGCCGAGATCGAGCTCTCGCTGATTCCTCGCGACAAACAGTTCGCCGAGATCTTCAAGTCCTCCTGCCGGCGGCCGGCGAGCGACGAAGAGTTGGCGATCGTCAAGCGTTATACCGTCAACATCATTCTGATCGGTCCGGGCGGGTCGCTGGATGCGGCGCGGGCGATGATGCAGGCGGGCGCTGCAATCGTGCGAACGGGCGGGGCGGGCGTGTTCATCGATAACAGCGCTTTGGCACATGGCGGCAGCGATTGGATCGAAATGGCCGACGACGGTTCTTCCGACGCGCTGAGCTTCGCCTTCGTGGCCATCGTCAGCGGCCAGCGCGATCTTTGGACGATGGGCATGCACGTGCTGGGGTTCCCCGATTTTGTGATGGGTCGCGCAGACGATGACCGCGAATCAATCGTCGAACTCATTCGCTACGTGGCGGCCGGCAAGAAGCCGATTGCCGAGGGGCACGTGCTGGCCGACAAAAGCGGCGCGCCCTGTTTTCGCGTGGCGGCCACATCCGGCGACGAGCGGACTGCCGCCGGCCCAATGCACAACCCGTTCGGACGTTTGCGACTTACGAGCATGAAGGAGATTGCCGAAAGCAACTGACCAGGTGTCCGAAGCCATCGTGTATCTGAACGGCCGAATGACGCCCGCCTCGCAGGCGCATTTGGCGATTTTCGACGCCGGCGTGGTGCTGGGCGCCACGGTCACGGAAATGACGCGCACCTTCCGCCAGGTGCCGTTTCGCCTGGATGACCACCTGGACCGATTGTTTCGCTCGCTGCGGTATGTGCGGTTTGCGATCGAACAGACGCGAGAGGAGCTGGCAACAATCACCTCTGAGCTGGTCACACACAATGCGCGGCTGCTGCCGCCCGGCGGCGAGTTGGGCATCGTCCACTTCGTCACCGCGGGCGAAATTGAAGCGTACGCGGGTTTTGAGCGGCAGTTGGAGCGGGGAGCTGTAGGTGGTTTGGAACGCCCTCACCCTGGCCCTCTCCCGGAGGGAGAGGGAACGCAGTCTTATGCTGGCCTTCCTCTGGAGCGAAAGGGAACGTTCCCTGGGTCAAATCCACCCGCCATGGGAACACCAACGGTTTGCATCCACACGTTCCCGCTCGATTGGCGGCGATGGGAGCGCGCGATACGCGAGGGGATGCACCTGGTCATCCCGTCGGTTCGGCAGCCGCCGCCGCAATGCGTCGATCCCAAGATCAAATGCCGTAGCCGCATGCACTACTACTTGGCCGATCAGGAAGCACGGCTGGTCGATCCCTACGCGTCGGCGCTATTGCTCGATCTCGATGGTAATCTCACCGAAACCAATAGCGCCAACTTTCTTATCGTCGATGGCGGCACCCTCTTCTCGCCCACCACACGCAATACGCTGCCGGGCATCAGCCGGGCCACCGTCATGGAGCTTGCCGCGCAGCTTGGCATTGCGTTCGTCGAGCGCGATTTGCAGCCTTACCATGCCATCAACGCCGACGAAGCGTTTTTGACCAGCACGCCCTATTGCATCATGCCGGTGACGAAGATCAACGGCCTCGCGATCGGCAGCGGCAAACCGGGGCCCGTTTATCGCCGGATGCTCGAAGCCTTCAGCCGTCTCGTCGGCCTCGACGTCGAACAGCAGATCGTCGGCGGCGCTTAGCACTACAGCGCTGCCTCGCCGTAGGTCAGGCTTTCTAGCCTGACAAACTCCCAAATTTTTGCGGGGTCCGCACAATCTCCGTCAGGCTGGAAAGCCTGACCTACAACATAGCGCTCTCGTTTAAATCGCCTCCGACCAGACCAACAAGCGCAAGGCAAGATTGGCATACACGGCGGCGGCCATGTCGTCGGCCATGATGCCCAGTCCTTCGCGCAAGCGTTCGAGCTGCCGAGCGGGCGGCGGCTTGGTGATGTCAAACAAGCGGTGCAAGGCAAAACCTGCCAGCGCCAGCTTCCAGTTCCACGCTTCGATGGGCAACAAGAAGAACACCACCGGCAGGCTGGCGATTTCATCGAGCACGATCGAGCCGGGATCTTTGAGCCCGCCCATGTGCCGCGCCGCCGCGGTGCAGATAGGCACGCCCACCATGAAGATGAGAATGATGGCGACGGCCTCGGCCGCCGCTGGGAGATGCCCCAAGCCCCAGGCGAGCGGCAATCCCCAGAGCGCCCCAAACGTACCCGGCGCAAACGGCACGAACCCCACCGCGAAACCAGTAGCGACAAACGTCGCAAGGGAGCCAAACCATGACGCTGGTCGCTTCTCACCAAGTGGCAGTCTCGCCTCTTCCATGTCGGAATAATACCGTGTTGCCTCATCCACCGCAAAAGTAACATCGGTGAGTACGATGGCACCAGCGACGAAACGAACGGCTTCTCGCCCGAGGCGACGGCACTCGGAGAGTGCCGGCTACTTTGGCAGAATTACGGCGGGGCCGAAGGCGCTGGAGAGCTTGTGGCCGGGGTGGTTGCTGCCGCGGCGGACGTAGGCGAGGGCGACGGCCGCCTTGGCGCGAGGCGAAAACGCCGCCGAGGTCACTTGTCCGACTTCGACCTCGCCGGCGACAAGCTCGGTTCCGGGTGGCGGCGTGCCGTGGCCTTCAAACTGCAAGCGGACCAGCGTCTTGTTGACGTGGCCTAGGGCGTCGATGCGAGCTACGGTCTCTTGGCCCAAATAGCAGCCTTTATTAAAGCTGATTGCCAGCTCGCTACGATCGATCTCCTGCGGCAAGTTTTTGTCGGTAATGTCCTGGCCGTAAAACGGAAAACCGGCCTCGATCCGCGCGGCCTCGAAGGCTGCCCGGTCGCACAAGCGCACACCCTTCGCTGCGAGCGCTTCCGTCATTGCTCGATGAGAGTCACGATCTTCAAAGAAGAGTAAGTAGCCGCGGGGCAGAGTCAAATCGACGCGAACAGCCAGCGCCTGCCGGCCGGCGATTTCCAGATCGACGCTGGCTAACCTGGCCGTGGGCAGCTCGCCCGCCACAATCTCGGCCAGCGCCGCCTCGGTCTTGGCGCCGGCTACCAGCAGCTCGCCCCAATCGTGAGTGCGGTCGTGCAGCTCCACCTTTTCGCGGATCAGGTAGCGGTCGAGATGCTTGAGGAGGAATTCGCTTTGTCCGGCCACGGTCTCGATGATCATCGAGTCGCGGGCCTGAATCAGAAAGGCGTGACCCAAGACGTGCCCGCGAGCATCAAGAAAAAATGCTTCACAGCCCCCGCCTGCCGGCAATAGATTGACCTCGTTCGTCGAGAGCTTGTGCAGAAAACTGACGCGGTCGTCGCCTTTCACTTCGATGCGGCTACGGTCCGCGAGGTCGATCATTCCCGTCTCGTCCGTCAGCGCGCGAAAGTCATCGTCGAACATGTCACTCGGCCTTCGGAGAGGGAACCACGTATTGTGCATTGGCCAGTACGATGCACGACTCGTGTTTTCTGGCCAGCCGCGCCACGTCGCCGGGATCGTCGATCGGCGCCAGCCCAAGCTCCTCGACCAGCGAGGAATCGAGCTGGCTCAACAGATAAATTTTGCTTTGCTCCAGGACCCGTGCGACTTGCGCGGCAATCAACGCATCCGGCGTCGCCTCTCGGGCAATCCGCCTGAGCGCCAACGAAAGATCGTCGACCTGCGACAAGCTGCGGACGGCGTCACCGGGCTCGGCGGCCAGGTCGGTACAGAGCGCAATTGAACCGCCTTCAGCCACCACGCGCAGGGCGGCTGCCAAAGCGCGGGCCAGGTTTTCCCACGTTTGCTGGGTGGCTGAGCCGGATATCGAAGCCACTACGAGACTGGCCCGCCGCGGCACCGAGCAACTCCAGGCAGTCGCATACGCCGACTGCCCCTGGCGAAAGACCTCAGGGATTTCGCCCGCCAGCACGCCCAACAGCCGGTCCGCGCCGGCCGGCAACGCCTGCACCGTAAACTGCGTGCCCAGCAGCCAGCCGATTTCATCAATTTCCTCCCGCTCCTTAACGGCCCGCTGGCGGACGGTCTTCGGCGCGGAAAGTTTTTGGAACCGCAAGCGCGTTTTGGCATCGGCAAACGATGGAAACAGACCGCCATATTGCCCGTGATAGCCGACAGTCGGCTCGTTGCGCAGGCAACCGATCGGCACGACGAGATCGGCGTCGAGCAGGGTGCGATTGAG
>DASSFG010000881.1:0-14601 GCA_035694685.1 Pirellulales bacterium | reverse complement strand
GCGCGGCGTTGGCCCGCGGCCCGAAGACGGCCGTAATAATGCGTGAATCGCTGGAAGCGGCACGCGGCAAAGAACGGGGCGGCCAGCTTTATCGCATGCTGTGGGGTTACACTGCGGAGCAACTGCGAGACGGCGCCGCGGCCCAGCTCGTCGAATGGCTGGACGCTCCTGAGCTCGACTTTCGAGTGCTCAGCTTTTGGAACTTGCACCATATCACTGGGCTTGGCCTCTATTACCAGCCGGCTGACCCCGAAAAGCAGCGTCGAAGCGCGATCCAGCGCTGGAAGCAAAAGCTCGAATCGGGACTGTTGGTACCCAAGTCGGCTGCGGCTTTGCGCCATGGCGCCTTTGCATGAGGTTTGTCATGGCAATCGGGACTGTTTGTACCAAAGTCGGCTGCGGCTGACGTTCCACAGAGTCCGGCGCTGTCACCAGCAGCCACTCGTGACCTCGGGGTCCGCGACCGCGACGGCGGGAACAATCACCGGACGCGCAATCGGTGCGGGCACATCGGCAACCGACATGTGCATGAGGGTATCGTACCCTTCAATCAGATCTCCGTCGTGCAGATCGATGGTTTTCAACTGCTGGCCATTGACAAAAGTGCCGTTGGTGCTGTCGGCGTCGACGAGCTGGCAATCAGGCGGGTTCACTTCGATCATTAAATGAACCCGTGAAAAGCGCTTGTCTTTGTCCGACAGCCGGGAATGAGCGTAGTGGGCGCGCCAGACGATGAAGGTTACGGTGTGGGCCGCTAATGACCTATAATTTGACTTCCATGGCGCCAAGGCGGCAACCATTGTAAGCTGCAACTCAGCCGGGCTTATAGAAATCTCCAGAAGAACCTGCCGACGGAGCCTGTTAGTTTGGATCGCCGATTAAGATGAAGGCAGCCCAAAAACGTGGATGGGCAAAGGGACGCCTGTCGTTGCTTCCCGCCTTCGCGCGGGCACGTGGCACGGTCCGATTCAGCGCCGGCTCGCCCTTGCTGCGACGAGCGTCGGCACAAATGTCGGCGGCGAGCTTGGTGGCTTCGTCGATCGTGAGCTCCTTCAACCAGCGCTTGGCTTCGGCCAGCGACTCGGCCTTGGGCATCGGCCGCGATAGCCCTGCACGCTTGCCAAACAGGTTCTGATAGAAACGTTCCATCAAGATCGCGGTGGCCGTGTCGTCGACTTTCCAAAGGCTCAAGCAGACCGAGCGGGCACCGGCCAACAGAAAAGCCTGGCTGAAACCCAACAAGCCGTCGCCACCGCCGGGCCGGCCGAGTGCCGATTCGCAAGCCGAAAGCGTCACCAGGTCGGCGCTGATCTGCCAGTTTTCCAGCACTTCATTGGCCGTTAGCCTACCATCGTGACTTTCGCCGCCTCCCATCGGATCGTCGCTCGAGACTGGCTGCCGCGAGAGGATCAGGGCCGACTCGAACGACCGCTCATTGTTCGGCTCGCCGTGCGTGGCGAAGTGCAAATAGCGGAATCGTGCAAGCTTGCCGCTCGTGCGCAGCCGCTCCAATTCTTGTTCGCTCGCGGCTGACCGAGTGAGCACAAGCGATCGGTCTTTTCCCGCTAAGGCGGCAATTCGGCGGACCTCAATGGCCGTGGCCGGCAGCTCTGACCAAACTCCGCCGCGCGTGGCCGACGCGGCCGTTTGATCGGCGAGGTTAAAAGCCATACCGGGATCGCCGCGCTGTAGTTCCGCGCTGATGATTTTTCCCAGGCGTGAGACGCTGACCGGCACCGGCTTTCGTGGCCCATGCTTCCGCATCACCTCAAAAACCTGCTCGAAGTTAGCCGCTTCCACACCGGCCCATGTCAACAGACGGTCGCCCGGCAGCAGTCCTGCCTTCGCGGCATTTCCGCCGGGCACAACCTGCACAATCAGCAACCCACCTGGCGATCGCCGAGGCGCTTCCGTGGGTCCGGGAGTCAGCGGCCAAGGATCGCCCAGCGCCAACAGAGAGCGGCCCTCGCCTGACGGCCGGGATTTCAGCCGTGCCAACAGTGTCCCCGATGGCACGTAGCTGACGGTGTACTTGTCGGTGAGGACGTCGACCGGCATACCGGCCATCTCATTGGCCGGCACGACAATCAACCGCTTGATTCCGTGGAGGTGTTTCACTAACGGCGCTAGCCGCCGCGCGTATAGGTTCTTTGCCAAACCGGCGACGTCTTCGCCCGCGCTGTCGTGGTCCATTTGCCGACCGAACTTCCAGCGCACGACCGGTTCGTCGGTCTCCAAGCCGGAGCGTTTGAACGATAGTTTGACGCCGGGCAAGGGCTCCCAAATCGGCTCTCCGGTGCGGCGAACGACGCACCCCCAATGCTCTTGAAGGGAACCTCGCACGTCAACCCACAGGAGCACGGCGGCGTCATCGGCGAGCGCGGCCTGCACGTCGGTCAGGGGCGCCAGTTCCCGCTGGCTGAGGGCGACGGCCAGTTCCGCCACTTCGGCTTCCAGCGTCCGCCGTTCTTGCTTTAGTCTGCGAAGATCGTTCTTTTCCTCATCGGTCGGCGTTTGTTTCAACACCAGTTGCAAAATACGGGGAGCGATTGCGGCCAGACGATCCGCCAGTGCGGCGCGCCGATTTTCCTCCTCAGCGGTGAGGGCAATCTGGCGGCGAGAAGCGGTTTCGTCGCTCAGGCCGCGGGCCAAATCGGTCTCGGCTGCCACCCAGGCGGCCTCGGCATCGCCAAGTCGGGCCTCAATGGCAGCCAGCAAGCGGTAAGGAGAGTGTTCGAGGCCGAACACGGCTCGCTCTAGACCGCGCTCGGCGACGCTCAAGCGGCCCGCTTCGTAGCTGGCGGCAGCCTGGAGAAGCCTTCGTCGCGCGTCGGCGTATTTTCCTTGCGCGTGCAAGTTGACGGCGATTTGCATGTGAGTTTCGCCGCTGTGCGGGTGCTGCTCGCCGAGGAGCTCACAGTAAAGTGCAAGGGCCTTCTCAAACAGCGGCTGGGCATCGGCGTGCTTTTCCTGGGCGTCCAGGACGGTGGCCAACCGATTGTGGCTGGCGGCGGTGTAGGGATGCTTTTCGCCGAGCAGCTTACGACGCAGTGCAAGGGCCTTCTCGAAAAGCGGCTGCGCCTGGTCATATTTTGGCGGCACCTGGACGCACAAGGCTTGCGCTAGATTATCGTAGCTCTGGGCGGTGTCGGCATGCTGCTCGCCCGGCGGACCGATGGCCGTTCGAAAGAGACCCTCGGCCTCCGAGAACCGTTCCTGTGCTTTGAGGTTTTGGGCTAGGTTGCCGTAGCACAGACCGGTCAGCGTGTGTTTCTCCCCGAGCACTTCCCGAGACAACTCCAGGGCTTTTTTGTGCATCGGCTCCGCCTCGGCGTATTTTCCCTGACTGTCCAGGTTTTTGGCCACGTTCATGTAGCATCGCGCAACATTGGGATGCTTTTCACCGAGTAGCCGTAGTAGGATTTGCAGCGATTTGCGAAATAGCGGCTGGGCCTCGGCGTATTTCCCTTGGACGTTCAGGTTGTAGGCTAGGTTATTGAGGCTGGTGGCAGTGTCGTGGTGCTCCTCGCCGAGCAGCTCCCGACGCAGATCGAGAGCTTTTTGATACAGCGGCTGCGCTTCGGCGTGTTTGCCTTGGGAGTCAAGATTCGCAGCCAGGTTATTGTAGCTGGCGGCGGTGTCGGGGTGCTTCTCGCCGAGCAACTTCAGACGTATTGCGAGAGCCTTATGATATAGCGATTCCGCGTCGGCGTACTTCTCCTGAGCATTCAGGTTTAACGCCAGGTTACTGTAGATGGTGGCGGTGGTGGGGTGCTTCTCGCCCAGCAGCTCCACAGCCAGTTTGACGGCCTTTCGATACAACGGCTCCGCCACGTCGTACTTTGCCTGGCAGTGTAGATTATAGGCCAGATTGTTGTAGCTGAGAGCGGTGTCGGAATGTTTCTCGCCGAGCAGCTTCAGTTGCAGTGCGAGAGCTTTTTCAAACAGCGGCTGCGCCTCGGCGTACTTCCCTTGGGCGTTCAGCTTAAAGCCCAAGTTGTTGTAGCGGGCGACCGCCGGCTCATCCGCGGTGGCGAGCGACACGGAGGCGAGAGACAAGCAGACGACAAGAGCCACGCGTTACGCCATGACATGCACCTTTCAACGGAGCACGAAGTTGCCCGAATTATAAGGCGGCGCTTTTCCGTCGCAAGCAGGTCCGCTTCGTTTTTCGGTCTGAAGGCCGATGCGCGCCTTGCTTGCGGCAAACGGATGCTGCGACCGGCCTACCTTTTTTCGCCTGCCATGTCACGTTTTCTCGCCATTTGCTGATTAAGCAAGTAGAGGCAGTTCGCAATCAACGCCGCTCCTAACAGGCAAAACCGCATTGGCAGGCGGGCCAACCATCCGCTTGATACCGTCATGCCGCTTCAACGACGCCTCCCGGCAATCGCGTGCTGGACCCCATCGCCATCGGCGGCCGACGGCGCGCGCTCGCGGTGGTAGTCCCGTCGCTGCCGGCCTTGCCGCTCGACCGCGTTGCGGACTTTGCAAAGCGTGATTCTCACCAGCACGCGCCACAGCTCGTTGCGATCGCTCACGGCCAGCTCGCCGCGCCCTTGGCTTAGGCAGAAGTTTTCGCACACCTTTTGCACCACGTCGTTTTTCATCGTCATGGCGGCGCACCCGCGCGTCCAAGTGGCGCGCCAATGCCAGCAGCTTAGGGGCATATTGTGGCCAGATCTGCTCGGCGGCCTCGTCGCTCTCTTTGGTGTGGCGCGATTTCAATCGGTGCAGATTCTTGGTGATCGAGTGGTCGGCGCTTGAGTCTTCGACGTTCATGGTTCATTCCCCGATCCCCGCGTTCTCATCCGCATTACACACCACACGGAAGCCAATTGAGTCGTCGCTAAAGCGCCATATTGGTAGATGACTGTCGCGTGCCGCCGATCCGCACTGATCTCGTCTCGACCAAGACGACCCGCCGCGAAGTACACGCTTGAGTCCTCTACTTGAGCCAGGGATAGGATCGTCCATCGGCGACAATTTGTAAAAAGCGGGCAGGTAAACGTCGAGGCACCACTCGGCGACATTGCCGTGCATGTCGTAGAGTCCCCAATCATTCGGAGCATACGAACCGACGGCCTTCGGTGAGGATAACTGCCAAGCGGCTTGGTCGTAGAATCGACGGAAGTCGTTGTAGGGAACGTCTTCTGCTGGCGGGTCACCGAAGTGGAAACGCGTCGTCGTGCCCGCACGGCAAGCGTATTCCCATTCCGCTTCCGTTGGCAGGCGGTAGACACAACCGGCGCCCTTCTCCTGAGGATTTGCGGACAGCTTGCTGCAAAATTCGACCGCCTCCCGCCATTGCACGTCCTGGACCGGGAAGCGTGGCGTCTCAGGCTCAGCATCATTCGCCTTACGTTTTCGCCCTGCCGAGATGGCCGTCGGATTGACCTTTATTATCTGCTCGTACTCCTCGTTGGTCACTTCATAGACACCCATGTAAAACGGCTTGCTGATCCGCACGCGGTGTTGCGGATTGTCCGCTTTGGCGTCTGCTTTTGGCTCGCCCATGAGAAACTCGCCCGCCGGTATCAACACGAATTCCATGCCGATCGAGTTGGTGAAGGTTTTCGCGGGCGTTGGCGCAGGCGACTCGACCGCCCAACTGTGCGTGATGACATCCGAGTTATTGCCGGCTGAATCGCGCGCGCGTGACTCGATCGTCAACTGCCCGCCCTTGAGATTGGTTAGCGTCACGCGTCCCTCAGGCGCCGGCTGCCAGGCGCCGCCTGCGGTCCGAAACTCGAAGACCAGAGCGTCCTTTTCGGGGTCGTGCCCCGACAACGTGAAAGCGAGCGTCTCTCCAGCCTTGGGCTTCTCGGGCAAGCCCTCGGCGAACCCCACCTGCGGCGGCAAGTTCTTCCTTTCTGGCAAATCAATGGGACCGCGCTCCAGCGGTTTCGGCTGGTCATCGTTGCCATCGCCGAGCTGCCCGGACATATCAGACGACATCGAACTGGCGTCCGTCGCGCCCGCGTCGGATGGCCGTACGGAAGGCGAAGGTGCGCTCAGCGTCGCAACGGTTGGCGTGAGACGGTCGGACTTCCGCGTCGGCGAGGGCATTGCGGGCGGCGGTTGAGGCTGGGCTGTTTTCGCCGATGGGCTTTCGGCCAGCATGGTTCTCTCCGTCCGCTGATGGCTGAGGCCATAGAGCAGCCCTCCGCCGACCATAAGCAGCAGCGCCGCGGCAGAAGCCACAAGCGACCGCCAACGGCGAAGCCGACTTTCCGCAGTCGGTGGCTCTTCTCGCGATCCACTTTTTCCGGCAGGCTCGACCGCGGCCATCGCGCGCGGCAGCGGAACCGGCCGTAATGGTTGTGGCGGCTCGCCGTCCGCCACAGTCTCGTCGGCCGATGCGACTGTTTGCCGCATAAACTGCGCGTCGTATTTTGCCTTGCGCGAAGCATCGCTCAAGCAAGCGAGTGCGCCGGCGAGCTCGCCTAGCAGGCGGCCGGCCACCGCGCCTCGTTGACCCAGCCGGTATTTCATCACCTGGCCTGTGCGCTGCGCCGTCGCGCGGCGAATCGTCTCGTAGTTCGCCTCGCCTTGCGGCAGGCCCAGCAGCGTGTAGTGGTCGGGCGGCCGTGCGCCCGCAGCAATCCCCAACCAATCGTGGTAAGGATCAAACGTATCGTCGATGGAATGGTCGTCTTTCATGGGCCTCCAGGCCTGGCACTGAGGCGGTCATCGTTTCATTCGCCGCAAAAGTTCCTGCTGCATGAACTAGGCGGAAACCGGTGAACGACTCGGTGTAAAGGCCCCCCTTCTCGGACTCACTGTCGCGCTTGGCGGAGCGCACGTCCGACGCTTCGTTGAAGATCGAGCCCCCGCGCACTACGCGATAAGATCCCTGGAAGCCCGATCATTTCGGACCGTTCGGGTACAAGTGCGACTCCTGGCGTCAGCCGTCTTTTCGCCTTCATGATTTCACACCTTGCAAATGGCCATTCCCTTTCGGAGGAACCTGCTGCGTTCACCAAAGCCCGGCAAACGCCGTAAAACAAATTGAGCTAACGTTGTCATTCGCTTATCGACTTGGCTCGGAACTCGCAACCACTTCAGTCCGGATCGCCGATGAGGATGAAGGCGGCCCAGTAGCGCGGGTGCGAAAAAGGATGTTCATCGTCCGCGGCGGTCCGCGGGTCGGCGGCGGGCACGACCAGTTTCAAGGCCGGCTCGTTCTTGCCGCGGGCCACGCCCGCCGTCATGTCGGCCGCCAAGCGCGTGGCTTCTTGCACGCTCAACTGGCGCAGCCACTGCTTGGCTTCCGCCAGTGCGGCGGCTTTCGGCAGCGGGTTTGCCAGTTCCGCGCGCTTGCCGAGCAGGTTCTGATAGAAGCGCTCCATAAGGAGCGCCGTGGCCGTGTCGTCGACTTTCCAAAGGCTCAAGCACACGGAGCGGGAACCGGCCAGCAGAAAGGCCTGGGCAAAGCCCAGCACCCCATCGCCGCCCCCCGGCCGCCCCAACGCCGATTCGCACGCCGAGAGCGTCACCAGATCGGCGTTGAGCCGCCAGTTCTCCAGCACCTCGTTGGCGGTCAGTCGGCCGTCGTAATACTTCTCGCCCAAACGAGGAATGTCGCCGGTAATCTGATCTTGCGACAGAATCAAGGCCGACTCGAACGACCGCGCATTGTTCGGCTCGCCGTGAGTGGCGAAGTGCAGATAGCGGAACTTCACCAGCTTCCCGTCGGCGCGCAGCCGCTCCAGCTCTTGTTCGCTTGCCGCCGATCGTGTCAGGACCGTCGTTCGCGTGTCGCCGATCAGCTTGGTAAGCCGGGCCACCTCGACGGCGCTGCCGGGCAGTTCCGCCCAATCGCCCCCGCGGGGCAGCGCCAAGAGTAGCTCGTCCGCTTTTCGCCTGGCGGTGATGGCCTTTGGGGCCGGCTCCCTGTCGAACGCGGCGTGAAGCGCGCCGGCCGGCAGAACGCGGTCGGCCGTCTCTCCGTCGCGCCAGGCGGTAACGGCAATCGTCTTATCCCGGTCGTGCCGCTGAATCAGTTTGCCAAGTTGTTCGACCGAGGTCAGGTCGGCGCCGGCGTACGTCAAGAGCACATCGTTGGGTCGCAAACGCGCTTTGGCCGCGTTGCCGCCGGGGAACACCTGAGTAATCAGCAATCCGCCCGGCGGCAACGGGATGTCCTTCGGCGTCTCGACGGGCGGAAACACGGGATCTCCCAGCGCCAAGAGCGAGCTGCCATTGGGAACCTCTCGTGGCGTGGGCTTCAGCCCGCGTCGGCGCGAGTCGTTCAGCCTGGCCAGAAAGGTGCCGGAGGGAACGTAGCTGACGATGTATTTGTCGGTGAGGACATCGACGGGAACTCCGGCCATCGCGTTGACCGGTACGACGAACAGCCTCCGGACGCCGTCCAGGTGCTTTTCCAGCGGGGCGATCCGCTGGGAGTAAAGCTTCTCGGTCAGCTTGGCGATCTCCGCGGCCGAGGCATTGCCCGCCACAGCCGCAATGAAATTGCGAGGACAGGCGAAATCGTCGTTCGTCCATTTCCCCTCTTCTCCAGCGCCAGGCAGGCGCTCCCATGTCGGATCGCCGGAGTGGCGCACGACGCAGCCCCAGTGTTCCTGGAACCGGCCGGAGAAGTCACTGTCATCGATGCACAGAACCAGGGCGCCGTCGGCGGGAACGGCGGCCTGCACCTGGGCGAGGGTTGCCAGTTCGCGCTGGCTCAGTGCGACGGCCAGTTCGGCCAGCTCGGTTTCCAGCGTGCTGCGGTCGTGCTGGAGTTTGCGAAGTTCATCCTCCTCATCTCCTGTCGGCGATTGCTTCGAGACCAGTTGCAGGATCAGCGGTTGGAGTCCATCCAGCCGAGAGGTGAGGGTCGCATGACGGTCCTGCTCATCGGCGGTGAGCTTGACGGAGTGACGTGCCGCGTTTTCGTCGCTCAACCCGCGGGCAAGGTCGGTTTCGGCAGCGCCCCAGGCGGCCACAGGGGAAGCGAGGCGGGCTTGGGTGACGGCCAGCAAGCGATACGGGGAATGCTTGGCCCCGAAGATGGCGCGGTCCAGCCCACGGCGGGCGAAACTCAGGCGGGCCGCTTCGTAGCTGGACGCAGCCTTGACGAGCAGCAGTGCGGCGTCGGCGTAATTACCTATCGCGTTGAGGGTGGCAGCCAAGTTCAGGTAGCTTGCGGCAGTGTTAGGGTGTTGCTCGCCGAGCAGTTCGCGGTTGAATTCGAGGCCCTTCCAGAACATTGGCAGGGCATCGGCGCACTTTCCCTGGGCTTTCAGGTTGATAGCCAGGTTGTTATAGCTATCGGCGGTGGCGTGATGCATCTCGCCAAGCAGTTCGCGGCGCAGGTCGAGGGCCTTCTGATGTAACGGCTGAGCATCGGCATATTTCCCCTGAGCGTCGAGGTGGCCGGCCAAGTTCTCGTAGCTTGTCGCGGTGTCGCGGTGCTTCTCGCCCTGCAGTTCACGATTCAGGTTGAGCGCCTTCTGGTACAGCGGCAGCGCGTCGGCGTATCCCTTAAGAGCGTCCAAAGTGAATGCCAAGTTGTTGTAGCTTTGGGCGGTGGCCCGGTGCTTTTCCCCGAGCAATTCGCGGTTGAGGGCGAGGGCCTTCCGCAACAACGGTAGGGCGTCGGCAAATTTCCCCTGGTCAACCAGGTTCATTGCGACGTTGTTGTAGCTTGACGCGGTTTCGGGATGCTTGTCACCGAGCAATTCGCGACGCAGGTCGAGCGCCTTCTGGTACAGCGGCGAGGCATCGGCGTACTTTCCCTGCGCGTTCAGATTATACGCCAGGTTGTTGTAGCTTTGGGCGGTGACCTGGTGCTTCTCGCCGAGCAATTCATGGTTGAGGTCGAGCACTTTTTGCAACACTGGGATGGCGTCGGCATACCTTGCCTGCGCGTTCAGGTTGTTGGCCAGGCTGTTGTAAATGGTGGCAAGGGCCGGGTGCTTCTCGCCGAGAACTTCGCGGTTAAGGTCGAGAGCTTTCTGATACAGCGGGAGGGCATCGGCGTACTTTCCAAGGGAGTTCAGGATCACGGCAACGTTATAGTAGCTGGCGGCGGTGGCACGGTGCTTTTCGCCGAGGAGTTCGCGGTTAAGGTCGAGAGCCTTCTGGAATAGCGGTAGGGCGTCGCCGTAGTTTCCCTGGTCGTTAAGATTGTCGGCTAGGTTATGGTAGCTGGAGGCGGTGGCCGGGTGTTTCTCGCCAAAAATCTGTTCGCATTGGCGACGAAACTCTCGCAAGAGCGGCTGCGCTTTCGCGTACTGGCCCTTCGCGTACAGTTTTCGGACCTCAGAGAGACCGTGAACGGCCTTCCGCCAGGCAGCGCGGCGCTCGGCAGGGAGCGCGGCCACGGTGCGGGTAGCATCTAAATTCCAAGTCTGATCCATTACTTCCCAGTGGTCGGCACCCTGAGCCGCTCTGCGTAGCGCGAGCAGTTCTTCATGAAGCGTGATCGCCTCATCATAATGATCGGATTGCTCGGCGGCGCTGATGCGTTTTTGCAGTTCCGCCGCTCGCTTCGCGTCTTCGCCTTGAAGCATGCGTTGCCATTGCGGCTTGTCGCTGAGCGCGGGCGTCGGCTCATCCGCCAGCACTAAGGCTCTGCCGAAAATCACCAGCCAAATCACATAGGCGATCGGGCGTCGCATTTCAATATCTCCGAGAGTCATTGTTTTGGCGGGTCAGGTTCCCAAAAAATTAGGGTTTTACGCCAAAGCCAATGGCGGCAATGACGGCGCTGGGATCGGTTTTCAGCGATGTCGCTGCGCGGACGACTTCGACCGACGCACCCAGCGCCTGCTCGCCTTTTCCGCGCGAGACGCTGGCTGTCCGCGCCCCGCCTAACGCCTCAACTCTCTGACCGTCGTACCACCAGACCGCGCCAGGCGCGCTGGCTGCCGGCGACCAGGCCGGCTGGTGCTGGGAAATGTAATCGCGGTAAGCCGGTAAGGGCTTCTCCGAAGCGAGCGCGGCAAACACCCATAAGCCGGCGCCCTCCGAGAGGCCGTAGCGAATGCCCGGCTGGCCCGCCGGCGGATAGCGCAGCCGGTCGGCCCGTGTGGGCGGCTGTGATTCATCATCCGGACAACACAGCTCCACTTCGCCATCCGGCCGAAACGCGACCAAGTATGCGTAAGCCGGGCGCGAAAGCCGCGCGTCGACGGTTACCTGGTCGCCCCGCCGCGGCGCAAAGGATTGTTTCCCCAGCAGGCCTCTCGGTTCGCCATCGGTCGCGCCGGTGCGCGCATAGTGTTCGACGTCGATCGATAGCACCCGCAGGGGTATCGCTGATGCCGGCGCGGCGGAGTTGACCGGCGGCCGTTTTTCCGTCGGCGACTCCGCTGTTGATTTCGCTGCGAGTGCGCGCGCGGTGTGGTCGCCGGAACCTGGGGCCATCGCTACCTGTTCCATTCGAGTTGGCAGGAAGGCCCATAAAACGAGCGCAACCGTGGTCGTGATCGAAATGGTTAAGAGCGAGCCACAACCGATCATCAACTTGAACGCGGGCGAGCGTGCATGAGCTTCGGAGCCGGCAGGCGCCGTGGCGCCGGCCTGTCGCGATCGCCATTGACGCAGGTCTTCGGCCAAATCGAACGCGGTGGTGTAGCGATCGGCCGGCTTCTTGGCGAGCGCCTTGAGGCAAATCCGCTCCAGTTCATTGGGGATCGTGTGGTCCAGTTGGCGCGGCGGGCGAATCTCGCCATTGACAATTTCCTGCATCAGGTCGGCGCGCTTCGTCTGCCGATAGGGACGCCGTCCGGCGAGCAACTCATACAGCACGACGCCCAGGCTGTAGACGTCGCTTCGCGCATCGACAAGGTGACCCTTGCCGCGGGCTTGCTCGGGACTCATATAGGCGGGTGTGCCCGAGATGCCCGACCCGCGGCCGTAAGCGTCGTCGGTGAGTGCCAGGCCGAAGTCGGCCAGGAGCGGTTGGTCGCCGTCGCTGATGAGGATGTTGCCCGGTTTGACGTCGCGGTGTACCAGGCCGTGCTGATGCGCGTGGTGTAAGGCGTCGGCAACGCATGCCACGATGTCTACCGCCTCCGGGTGCGAGAGGCGGCAATTGGAAATGAGTTCCGCCAAGTCGCCTGAGCGGACAAACTGCGAGACGACGTAGCAGAGGCCATCGTCGGTGCGGCCGACGTCATACACAGGCACGATGCCCGGATGGTTGAGCGAGGCCAGCACGCGTGCCTCGCTTAGGTACGCCGCGGCGGCGTCGGGGCTGGCGACGATGTCGCCACGTGGCACCTTAATGGCGATCTCGCGTCGCAGTTCAGGATCGAAGCCGCGGTAAACGACGCCGAAGCCGCCACCGCCAATGGCTTCAATGACCTCATAGCGGCCAAACTTCGGCGGCTGCTCGGCCGCTGTGTCGGGTTGAGTCGGACGCTCGGCCAGGCCGGCGTCGGCTGCGAGAGCACGATCCGGATCGGCTGACTGGAAATCGAGCGTTTCGCCA
This sequence comes from Pirellulales bacterium, assembly GCA_035694685.1. GTDB lineage: Bacteria > Planctomycetota > Planctomycetia > Pirellulales > JAICIG01 > DASSFG01. Next base: position 2,156 of record DASSFG010000881.1, on the reverse strand, counting down.
TGCGCCCAGCCGCGATGGCCCGCAGGCTGCTGATTGTCGCTATGCGAGTCGTCTTGCGACCATTCTTCGCCCAGTGCGCCGTCTTCGCCTTTTCCTGTGCTCGACAGGCCGACCATCGCCGCCCGCCTGAGTGCCTCGGCGCAGCCCGGCTCGTCGATAACCGTCCCAACCTGGCTAAGCTGTTGCAGCCCTTCCACGAAGGTGTCGGCGAAGCTTTCCAGCTCGGCTGCGGCAATTTGGCAGGCGGAGCAGCCATCCAGATGCTGGGCAACCACGTCCGCTACGTCTTCAGACAGCAGGCCCAGCAGGTAGGCCGACAGGCGTCCGCGTTCGGGACAGGTGATGACGTTCACGGCGGCTCCATTGTCGTTTTCACAGAAAACCTCCCGCGTGCGCTCGGCGTTGCCCTCTATAAGAGACAACGCAGGCGCGTCACACATTTTTTTTTCGGTCACCGCACTATTCCGCCAGTTCTTGGCGCAAACGCCGCAGCACGCGGTACTTAGCTTGCCTGACGGCGCCGGCCGACAGGTCCAGCTCAGCGGCCACGTCGGCCGTCGCCGCCTTCTCGACGGTCGTGCGCCAAAAGGCCCGCCAGGTGGACTCGGCAAATTCCGCACGCACCAGATCGAGCGCCCGGTGAAGCAAAAGATTGTGCGCCTCGGCCGCCACGGCCGCGTCCGCATCCCATGACTCGGGCAGTTCCGGTTCGGGCTGCGGGACAGCGAGCAGCCGTTCGTGGTCGGTCGCCCCGCCGCGGGCCTCGGGCTGATGAGCCCGGCCGCGAAAGTAATCGTGCGACTTGTTGCGGGTGATCGTCCAAAGCCAGCCGCGAAACGAGTCGCCCTCGCGCCGGCGGCGGAAGTCGGTTACGTGCGTCGAGACGGATTGAAACACCTCTTGCACGACGTCGGGAGCGTCGCTCATCGGCACGCCCGCGGCGCGCGACCAGCGATAGACCAGCGGACTGTAAAGCTCGACCAGCCTGGTCCAGGCCGCCGGATCGCACGCTTTGACGCGCTCGATCAGGCTTGAGGAGGTTGAGCCCGACGTCGCCGTCGGCGGAGGAAAATTGCTTGGCATCGTCGTGGCCCTGAATTGCAAGTTGGTGCAGCATCGCCGCACTGGCGCCTTTCTCCGACCCAGGGCAGGCCCCCATTTCAGGCAGCCAGTATACCACCGCCGCCGCGCCGCAGGCCACTGCCCGCCGCGACGGTTAACGGTTTCAATTAAGGAGGGATGCTGTCCTCGCGGCCGCGGGTCCAAGAAGGGGCCCTTGCTCCGACGCTCTTTTTCAGTCGGAAGGGGAGCATTTCAGCGCCCGTCTCGCGCGTGGTATGATGTGGTTCGGCGCACTGAGAGCGGTGGAGGGAATGCTCGCGTGGACAAGGGCTTCGATCCCTATTGGGAGTGGTTGCGAATTCCGACCGACCGACGGCCGCCCACCCACTACGAGCTGTTGGAGTTGCCGGCGTTCGAGACCAATACCGAGCGCATCCGCGAGGCTGCCACGCGCCGCATGGCCGAGATCCTGCGCTATCGTTTGGGCGAGCATGCCGGTGAATCGCGGCGGCTGCAGAACGACATCTCGCGCGCCCTCAACTGCCTGAGCGACTCGGCGCAAAAGCAACGCTACGACATTCAACTTCGTGCCGGTCGGCCGGGCGATGCCGCAAGTGCGCCGCCGCCAATCGTCCAGGCTTACCTGCACGCCGAGGCAGGGGCGGCACCTACAGGACGAAGCCCTTCGCCAGGTTGGACGAGCCTTCCCGAGTCGTTTGGACCTTACCGCATCGAACGCACCTTGGGCGAGGGCGCCATGGGCACGGTCTACCTGGCACGCGACACGAAGCTCGGGCGCCAGGTCGCCATCAAGGTGCCCTTCGGCAATCTTGACGAGCGGAGTGAATGGCTCGAACGATTTCGGCGTGAGTGCCGGGCGACGGCGCTCTTCAATCACCCCAATCTCTGCACGGTCTACGAGGCAGGCCAAGTCGACGGCTGGCCCTATTTGGCGATGGCTTACATCGAGGGACGCAGCCTGGCCGAGTGGTCGGGCCGCCCCATGCCGGCACGGCAAGCCGCCAGCCTCGTGATGAAAGTTGCGCGGGGCATGTCCGAGGCGCACCGCCTGGGCGTGCTGCACCGCGATTTGA
>DASSFG010000880.1:0-8232 GCA_035694685.1 Pirellulales bacterium | reverse complement strand
CGGGCACGCTGGCGAATGCGTTTGAACATCGGGCCGCCATCGATCCGAACATCGACGACCACCAGGTTTTGCAAGTTCTGCGCTCGCTGATCCTCGGCGTTGCCCAGCGCACTCTTCAGCACCTTCTCCAGCAAGCGAGCGCCGCGTTGGGGCTGATAGCGCAAGATGTCGAGCGCCTCGTCAGCGTGTTTGCCGCGAATCAAATCGGCCAGCGGACGCACCTTGCGGGCGCTGATCCGGGCGAATCGGTGTGTTGCTTCGTAAGGCATGGCTTAGGGAGTCTACTTCAGGTTACAGCCGATAAAGTGAAAGTGAAAAGTTAAAAGTGAAAAGCTAGAAGGTCGCCGGCGACCCGCTTCGTCACTTTCACTTTTCACTTTCCACTTTCCACTACTTCTTCTGTCCTTTGCCGCCGTGGCCGCGGAAAGTGCGGGTGGGGGCAAACTCGCCGAGCTTGTGCCCGACCATGTCTTCAGTGACGAACACCTTCAGGTGCAACTTGCCGTTGTGGACCATGAAGGTATGTCCGACGAACTCAGGCACGATCGTGCAGGCACGGGCCCAAGTCTTGATCGGCAGCTTGTCGCCGGTTTCGTTCAGTCGTTGCACCTTCACGAACAACTTGGGGTTGATGAAGGGGCCTTTTTTTAACGAGCGTCCCATTATTGGAAGGTCTTAGGTCTTAGGTTTTAGGTCTTAGATTTCGCTTGCTGGCTCAAATCCCAGGCTCTAAGACCTAAGACCTAAGCCCTAAGACCTATATTTTAATTTGTCCATACCGTCGCGAACGGCGGCGACGGACGATCGCCGAGTTCGACGGCTTGCGGCGGTTGCGCGTGCGTCCGCCTTTGGCCAACTTGCCGGTCGGGCTAACGGGGTGCCGTCCGCCCTTGGTGCGGCCTTCGCCGCCGCCGTGCGGATGGTCGATGGGATTCATCGCCGTGCCGCGAACGTGCGGACGCCACCCCATCCAGCGTTTTCGTCCCGCTTTGCCCAATACAATGTTCATGTGGTCGGAGTTGCCGGTAGTGCCGATGGTTGCCCGGCAGGCGGCCGGCACGCGGCGAATTTCACCACTCGGTAACGTGATCTGCGCCCAGTTGGCGTCGCGCGCGGCGAGTACGGCACTGGTGCCGGCCGAACGGCAGAGCACGCCACCGCGGCCCGGCTGCAATTCGACATTGTGGATGTTCATGCCCAGCGGAATGTTTCTCAGCGGAAGGCAGTTGCCCACGGACGGCGGCGCCTCGGCCCCGCTCATCAATTCGGCGCCTTGCTTCAGTCCGTTCGGAGCGATAATGTAGCGTTTTTCACCATCGACATAGTGCAACAGGGCGATGCGGGCACTGCGATTGGGATCATATTCAATCGAATGCACGCGGGCCGGCACGCCGTCCTTATTACGACGAAAGTCAATCAAGCGGTATTGCCGCTTGTGACCGCCTCCGCGGTGCCGAGCGGTGATGCAACCCTGGTTGTTGCGTCCGCCCTTGCGCCTTTTGGGCACGAGCAGCGTTTTTTCCGGCTTGACGCCCGGCGTCAACTCGGCGAAATCGCTCACGCTCGCCCCGCGGCGGCCCGGCGTTGTCGGCTTGTATCGGCGAATTCCCATGGGTCGTTGTTTCCTTGTAGGTCAGGCTTTCCAGCCTGACGTATTTCTTGTCAGGCTGGAAAGCCTGACCTACTAGAAGAATTCGATGCGATGCTCCGGATCGAGCTTCACGATCGCCTTCTTCCAATCTTTGGTGTGAGCGCTGCGGAACCGGGTACGGCGCGGTTTGCCTTTGCGATTGATCGTGCGGACGTGAACCACCTTCACGTTGAACAACGATTCGACCGCATTGCGAATGTCGTGCTTTGTGGCCAGGCGGTTGACCTCAAACGAATAAGCGTTGTACCGCGTGGAGCGGTGCATTCCCTTCTCGGTCACCAGCGGCCGTAAAATGACCTGGTGCGGATCGAGGGTCAGCACCTGGTCGGCCGCGGCTTCGGTCGCCAAGGCTTCGACAGCGGATTGACTTGGTCCGGTGCTCATCGTTCAACCTCATTGCTTTCGGCCGACTGCTCACCGGCCCGACGGCCCGCCTCGGCCCGCTCGCGAATCGCGTCGAGCGCGGCTTTCGTCACCAGCACCTTGCGCGGCGACAGCACCGCGAGTGCGTTTAACTCAGCCACCGGCGCGATCGACACGCCGTCGATGTTGCGGGCACTTTTGTAAACGTTGGCATCGTAGCCTGCCGTGGCCACCAGCAGGCTCGTGTTTTGGCAATTCAACGCTTTAAGGATGCTGGCCATCTCTTTCGTCTTTGGCGCCGCAAAATTCAAATCGTCGATCACCAGCAATTCGTCGTCGCGAATCTTGGCTGCCAGCGCCATCCGCGTGGCCGTCTGCAGCGCCTTGCGCGGCAAACGATACGACCAGTCGCGGGGCCGCTTGGCGAAGATGTGTCCGCCCCCACGGCGAATGCCGCTGCGCCGTGAACCGGCACGCGCATTGCCCGTGCCCTTCTGGCGATACATCTTCTTCGTCGTGCCGGCCACTTCGCCGCGGCTCTTCGATTTGGCGGTTCCCAGACGCTGATTCGCCTGGTACATCACGACCACGTCGTGCAGCAACTGCTTGTTGATGTGCGGCGCAAGCACGCTCGGATCGAGGTCGTAACTGCCGACCTGATCTCCACTGCGGTTATAGATGGGTAAAGTGGCCATCGCTGCCAGACCTGTCGCTAAATCTTGTTGGTTTGCCGGATGACTACGTAGCCGCCGTTCGGTCCAGGCACGGCGCCGCGGACCAGCAAAAGATGCTTCTCGGCGTCAACTCGCACGACCTGCAAGTTCCGCATCGTGCTCTGCTCGTTGCCCATGCGGCCGGCCATGCGGCGGCCCTTGAACACACGGTGCGGGAAGGTATTGCAGCCCGTCGAGCCGGGGTGCCGGTGTACCTTTTTCACGCCGTGGCTGGCGCGTTGGCCGCGGAAGTTATGCCGCTTGATGACGCCCTGAGTGCCGCGGCCCTTGGAAATGCCCGTGACGTCGACCGCTTTCACGCCGTCGAACACGGCGACCGATAGCTCCTGGCCGACGGTATAAGCAGCACCCGGCTCGCGCAGCTCGCGAACAAACCGCTTCGGCTCGCAATTGGCCCGCTCGGGCAACTCAACGCCACCGGTAGTGCGGCGGCGGGCGCGCTTGCTGTCGAGCTTGGCAACGTGACCACGTTGGCTGCGACTGGCCAGGCGGCGAGGCTTATCGCCAAAGCCCAATTGGACCGCCTCGTAGCCGTCGTGATCGACGGAGCGGAGCTGCAAAACATGACAGGGGCCTGCCTGGATAACGGTGACGGGAATCACGGTTCCCTTGTCGTCAAATATCTGCGTCATCCCGACCTTGCGGCCGAGTAATCCAATTGCCATCGCTATGTGCCTGTGGTCTTCGTTGCCCGCGGGAGCTTGCGGTAAAAACCGCAACTTACCCGTCAAGCGTCCGTTTCATACGGCTTAGAGTTTCTTGCTTGGTGGACCGTGGTGAGGGCTCGGGGTTTCGAAAGCGACGGCCGCCGTTGCCGGGCACTAACCACTAGCCCCTAATCCCTCACCCCTAACCTCTTTCCTCAGTGTCGGCTCGAGGCCTTGATCTTGATGTCGACACCCGCCGGCAAACTGAGCTTGTTCAAAGCCTCGATTGTCTTGGCGGTCGATTGCACGATGTCGATCAGCCGCTTGTGCGTGCGAATCTCGAACTGCTGCCGGGCCTTCTTGTCCACGTGTGGGCTGGAAAGCACGGTGTAGCGTTCGATGCGGGTAGGCAGGGGGATCGGTCCGTGAACTTCGGAACCGGTTCGCTTGGCGGTATCGACGATTTCGGCGGCGCTTTGATCCAGCACGGAATGGTCGTAGGCCTCCATGCGGATGCGAATCACCTCGTTCGAATGCCCGGCCACGCGCTCTCCTCACCAACCCTTGACATCAAGCTCACACTAACGCTCCGCCCGATTATGGGCGAACCGCTGAATTTACGCCTTTCGCCGCCGACTGTCAATCGGGGCCATTCATGTTTTTTGAGTTGGCAATATAGTCCCGCTCGCCACAGGCGAGCGGCAGGCGTGAGCCCTGCCGGTACTTTTTTAGTGGCCGAACGCGTTGAGGCGCGTTATCCTATGGGGATTCTGTGCCCACCATCCACCTTCCCTGTTCGGCTAGGAGTCATCGCTATGCCACGTAAGTCAAGTCGTCGCCAATTCATGCAGACCACTGCGGCCACCGGAGTCGGGTTCTGGGTCGCCGCCGGGCTGCACGCCGAAGAGAGTACGTCGCCGAATGAGAAGATTCGCTTTGCCTGCGTCGGCATCGACGGTAAAGGCTCCAGCGATTCGGAAGACGCCGGCAAGCAGGGCGACGTGGTGGCCATCTGCGACGTCGACGACTTGAAGCTCAACGCCGCCTCGAAGAAGTTCGAGGGGGCCAAAAAATACAATGACTTCCGCAAGATGCTCGACGAAATGGGTTCAAGCATCGACGCCGTCACGGTCAGCACGCCCGACCATTGCCACGCGGTGGTGGCGGCCATGGCCATGTCGCTGGGCAAGCACTGTTTCTGCCAAAAGCCGCTAACGCACTCGATCTGGGAAGCCCGCCGGCTGGGCGAAATTGCCCGCGAGAAAAAAGTTGCCACGCAGATGGGCAACCAGGGCACGTCGTACGATCCGTTGCGTCGCTCGGCCGCCATCATTCAGTCGGGCGTGCTGGGCACGGTGACCGAGGTACACGTCTGGACGAACCGGCCCATCTGGCCGCAAGGCGGCGGCCGTCCCGAGCCGGATGAAGTGCCCTCCTACCTGCACTGGGAAGAGTGGCTGGGCCCGGCGTCCTACCGTCCGTTCGGCAAGGGCTATCATCCTTTCGCTTGGCGTGGCTGGTGGGATTTTGGCACCGGCGCTCTGGGCGACATGGCCTGCCATACCGTCAACATGCCGTATATGGCGCTGGCATTGAAGGATCCGACCTCCGTGCAGGCCCGTACCTCGGGCCACAACCGCGACAGCTATCCCAAATGGTCGACGATCGACTTCCAATTCCCGTCGAACGGCAAGCGCCCGGCGGTGAAGATGACCTGGTACGACGGCGGCGACGCGGGCGAGAAGCCGCCCAAGCACCTCTTCGAGGCCGCGAATCCGGAAGCGAGCGGCTGCCTCGTTCTCGCCAAGAAGGAAGACGTAGAAGCCTATGCCAAGGAGTTCAAAGAAGGCAAGCATCCTTGGGTGAGCGGCTGCCTCGTCGTCGGTGAGAAGGGTAAGCTTTACGCACCGGGTGACTATGCAGAGCGGCAAATCGTGCTGACCAACGGCATCGACGATCCGAAGGCCGAATGGGTTCACTCGCCAGGCCATTTTGACGAATGGGTGCGAGCGATCCGCGGGGGCGAGCAGGCCCGTTCGAACTTCCCCGACTATGCCAGCGGGCTCACCGAGACGATCTTGCTCGGCAACCTGGCCGTGTGGGCCGCTCCCGAAGCCGGCCAGATGGGCAAGAAGATCGAATGGAATGCCAAAGACCTGGTGGCCACCAACGCGCCCGAAGTGGCCGAGGTAGTCAGGCCCAAGTACCGCGACGGCTACCATGTGTAGTTGAACGCGATCAGCATTAACCTCCTTGAGCGCCGCGGGCGTCGGCAACGATTCCCGCGGCGTTTGTTTTGGGCGTCAGCCAGGACCAACATCAGTTGTGATCCGCATAAATGTCGGCGCGCGAAAAATCCTCCGGCGGGCGCGGCAACGGTGGGCCGTCCGAGAGCTCATCCAAGAGCCGGTCGAACTCGTCCAGCGAAATGTCCGTTGGCATTGCCGTCAAAGGTGAGCTGCTCTGGACATCCTGCTCGGCTAGCGAGGCGAGATAAGTTTCAAGCGTTTTTCCGCTACGGCTAGCCTTCGCTTCGAGGAGGCGTGCTACGTCTGAAGGAAGTGTCAGGGTGACGGTCATGTGGTCCCTTGCTTGACGAAAACTCGAATCTGCCACACGTCATTATACGGTTGCGCGCAAGGCGTCGGGCAAAACCTGTAGCAGTTTAGCTCCCTGACCGTAGCTTCGGGACGGTGTCCCCAGCGACCGGCTGGTGGCAGCCGCAAATAAATCTGCTCGGCCTCTTGACAGGCTTGATGGCACTTGTACTATTGAACTAATACAAGTGCCCAACGGGGAGTGATTAGTGGAGAGTGGATAGTGGATAGTTGAAGGAGCCGCTTCGCGGCACAAATACCTGCGGCGAAGCCATCCGCCCACTACCCACTACCCACTACCCACTACCCGCGATCCACCAACCACGAAGCAACACCCACGCGCACCACAGCCCGTGCAACTTCACATTACCACCGACGACGGAGTGCCGATCTATTTGCAGATCGTCAACCAGGTCAAGTATCTGGTCGCTTCCGGCCGGCTGACGGCGGGCGAGGAGCTGCCGCCCATTCGCGTGCTGGCCGAGAGGCTGCTCGTTAATCCGAATACCGTTGCCCGAGCGTATCGCGAGCTGGAGGCGGCCGGCATCGTGGAGAAACGGCGGACCGCGGGCACTTACGTTTCGGACCAAGGCTCGCCGTTGGCCCGTCGCGAACGCATCAAGATTTTGACGCAGCGCATCGACGCCCTGTTGGCCGAGGCCGGGCAGCTCGATGTCGCCTGGGAAGATGTATTGAAACTCGTTGAGCAACGCCATGCGGCAATGCAAAACAATCGCCACGAGGATTGATCCTATGCACGAACCTTTCCCCTCTTCCGCTCCTCCCATCGTCGATCTGCGGCGAGTCACCCGTCGCTTTGGCACTAAAACGGCCCTCGACGATATCTCGTTGTCGGTGCCGCGGGGCGGCGTGTTCGGCCTGATCGGAGGCAACGGCGCCGGCAAAACGACGCTGATCAAACATGTGCTGGGACTTCTCCAAGCGCAATCGGGCACGGTGCAGGTCTTCGGCCTCGACCCCGTGCAAAACCCCCTCGGCACGCTCGGCCGAATCGGCTACCTGTCGGAAGACCGCGACCTGCCTAACTGGATGCGTGTGGGAGAACTGATGCGCTACACGCAGGCGTTCTTCCCTAGCTGGGACGAAGCCTTTGCCGAAGAACTGCGCGAAGCATTCGATCTCGACGGCAACGCCAAAGTCAAGACTCTCTCGCGCGGCCAGCGCGCACGGGCAGGCTTGCTCGTGGCCCTGGCCCATCGGCCGGAACTGCTCATCTTGGATGAACCTTCGTCGGGGCTCGATCCCGTGGTGCGGCGAGACATCCTGGGTGCGATCATCCGCACCATTGCCGATGAGGGGCGGACCGTTTTATTCTCATCGCACCTGCTCGATGAAGTCGAGCGGGTCGCCGATCGTGTGGCGATCATCCACCAGGGGCGGATTGTGCTCACCGCGGCGATGGACGAGATCAAAGACACCCACCGCCGCATGACCTTGCGCTTTGAGCAATCGCTCGACCAGCCGCCTTCGCTGGTCGGCACGCTGTCCTTTGAAGGGCAAGGTTCCGAATGGACGTACGTGTGCAATGGTGAAAGCGGTCAGTTGCGGCGCGCCGCCGAGGCCATTGGCGCTACGGTCGTTGGCGATGCGGCCCTCTCGCTCGATGAGATCTTCGTGTCGCGGATAAGCGGATAAGGAGAAATGAGATGCGATCTGTTCCCCAAGCGATGATCTGGGAGATGTGGCGTCACGGCGGATGGATCTTATTGCTCGGGCTACTGGGGGCGAACCTCTTGCCCGCCATCCTGTTTGCGGCGCTGCGAATGGACGGCGCGGTCGATCCGCGGGATCCCAGCCAGATGGTCATGCACGTCGTGCTCGTGCAAATTAACATGTTCGTTTTCGCCGCGGCAATCTTCACGGCGCAGGGAAGTCCGTCGCGCTTGTATGCCTTGCCGGTGACGACGGCGTCGATCGTGGTCTGGCACCTGTTGCCGATGATGGTGCTGATGGCGCTGGAAACCGCGGTGAGCACGGTGGCGCTCAATGCCCTGTTTGATCTCGGCTGGCCGGTCTGGGGGCCGGCCTTTTTTGCAGCAGTGACTACCGCCGCTGTCGCGGCGATGTTTTGGTTGACGGATAAATCGGGGTGGGTGTTCGTTGGCCTCCTGATCGTCCCTGCGGCAATGGGCCTCTGGTTCAAGTCGCGATACGGCGAGGTGTTCTCTCCACCTACGCGGTTGTGGTATGAAGTCACCTTCGCCGAAAGCGTGACGATG
>DASSFG010000879.1:0-7192 GCA_035694685.1 Pirellulales bacterium | reverse complement strand
TCTTTGCTTGCGAACCAAAGCCCTTGAGGTCGGTACCGATGGCTTTATGAGCGTCGACGACAACCTGCATTTTCGCCTTGGCCGGATCGAATTCGACCAGCCAGGAGTTGACGCCGTTGGCGTGCGTGCCGATGTAGAGCCGGCCATTGTGCCCTTCGATGATGGAAAAATACCCTTCGCCCTCGGTGGCCGTCTCCTTGGGCACAGCATAGGCCGTGGCTTGCAACCACTGACGAGGCGTGCCTTCCTCGGCCGATGTGAAAGGACCGCCGGCAGCAACCGCGCCGGCGATCAATAGAAACCGACATCCGCTTGCCAGACAGTTCATACCGTACGACATGGTGCTCCTCTTATGGTTTGAGAACGATACGCTGATCGGCCTTCACATCGCCCCAGGCGGCGCCGTGGCCGGCGATATGTGAAAGAGCCGGGAATAACCCGACTTCCTCAGCGACGTCGCGAAAAACGAGAGGCACTTGTGCGCGTGCGGAGGCGCACGCGAGGATCAGTGCGAACGTGAGAAGGGAGTTGCGCCACTTCATTTCAGGTACTCACTGCGTTTCGCCGCGGGATGATTCGCCTCTTCAGCCCCACGTGCTCCGCGGTTTTATTGTCAATTGCTGGGGATGCCTGTCAACACTTTCGGCAATGGCATCTGCTAGCTCTGCCGGAGAGCCCGCGATAAAATTGACAGCACGATCATCGCTGCTATCGCGACCGGTGCACTCATGGCCCTCAACTTCGACGGCTCGGCCTCTATTTTCCGCCGCACAAATCGGCGCGAGTTGCTGCGGATCGGCGGCTTGTCGCTGGTGGGCCTGAGTGCCGCCGATCTGAACCGCCTTCGCGCTCATGCGACGAACGATGCGGCCGTCGAGCGCCGGCGGCAGAACGCCTGCGTGTTTGTGTTCCTTTTCGGCGGCCCGAGCCATATCGACCTCTGGGACATGAAACCTGAGGCGCCGAGCGAAGTTCGCGGTGAGTTTAAGGCCGCCGCGACCAAAGTGCCCGGCATCCATCTCTGCGAACATCTGCCGCTGCTGGCCGGCCAGACGGACAAAATCTGCCTGCTGCGGTCGATGACGCACCGCATGAACGTTCATGGCCCGGCGTGCAGCGAAATCTTTAGCGGACGCGAATATTTCGGGCCTCCCACCACCGATCAGGCCAGCCGCGAAGATTGGCCCTCGCTGAGCGCCCTGACCGCGCGCTACGGCAAAAGTCAAAAGGGACTGCCGCCAGCGGTCGTCTTGCCCTGGTATTTGCAGTTTCCGGGGCAACCGAAGCGAATCGCCGGTCAGACTGGCGGTCGCATGGGCGAGCAACACAACGCTTTTCTCGTCGAAGGCGATTTTGGACGCTCGGACTTTCAGATCCAGGGCCTGCGTTTGACCGATGACATCCCCTGGCAGCGGATCGCCGGCCGCCGCGAGCTTTTGCACAACTTGGCCTCGCCGGCAGCGGCGGCGACCGAGCCCGGTTCGACGGAAGCCGCCTTCAACCTGAACCGCAACGCGGTCTACTCACTGCTGGAAACCAAAACAAGCGAGGCGCTCGAGCTGCCCCGCGAGCCGCTCGCCATGCGCGAGCGATACGGTCAGACGGCTGCCGGTCAAAGCTTGCTGATGGCCCGGCGATTGATCGAAGCCGGTGTTTCGCTGGTGACCGTCAATTGGCAGGATGAAACCAAAATCGACGGCGTCAACACCTGCTGGGACACGCACCAGAACAACTTTGCCAAGCTCAAGGATTTGCTTTGCCCGATTTTCGACCGCGCCTTTTCGGCGTTTGTCTCCGACTTGCACGACCGGGGCCTTTTGGAGACGACCTTGGTTGTGGCGGTGGGCGAATTTGGCCGCACTCCGAAGATCGGGCAGTTCACGCAAAGCAGCAACACCAAATCGACCGGCCGCGACCATTGGCCCCACGCCTTCACCGCTTTATTGGCGGGAGGCGGCGTGCGCGGAGGCCAGGTCTATGGTCAAACCACGCGCAACGGCGGCTATGTGGCCGACAAGCCGGTGACTCCCGCCGATCTCAGCGCCACCATCCTGCACCACCTCGGCGTTGACTTTCGCATCGAATACGAAGACGACTTTCAACATCGGCGGCACCGGCTCAGCGAGGGCCGGGCGGTGACGGAACTGTTCGGTTAACTACCGGCACATTGACTGTGCCGCTCGCCGGACACGGCATGCGGAACGTGCCTACTGCGGCCCGCGCGGCGGCATGGGGCCGGGCGAGGGCAGCAGCTCCGGCGCGGGCGCCATGCCAGGCGGTGGATAGTAACCAGGGGCACCGTAACCCGGTGCGGGAGCGAAGCCCGGCGTTGGGGCGCCGCCCGGTTGCACGTAAAAGCCGCGGCCGCCCGGCGGCGGGCCAAGAGGCATCGTCGGCTGCGGAGGCGGCAGCATGCGTGGCCGCGCGGCCGGTGGCGGAACAGGCGGAGCCGCCATCATCCGCTCGAATTTTGTCGCTTGCCGCAGGTTTTCTGCCCGGCCCAGCAATTGGTTCGTCGGCACCACGCGCGTCGGCACGAGCTGATAGTTGAACGTCCGCTCGTCGCGAATCTCGAACGGCACGACCGATTCAGTAAAGAAATCGATGCCGGGTATCTCATACCACGGCGGCGGAATCCATTGCAGCACCGTCAGCGTCTCGAAGCCGTCTTTGATCAGCTTGATTTCACGCGTGCCGTAATAGATGTATTCCACCGAACAGGGTGTTCGGCCAATCTCGTGCTTGTCGATGTAAACCAGGGCTCCCGGCGGATTGCTGCGGACGGTAATCCGCCGCTGCACGCATCCCCCGGCGGAGATCGCCAGCAGCAGGGCGAAACAGAACGAAGCGCTGTATTTGGCCTTCTTCATTTCTAGCTGTGGTGCGTTAGCCAAGCTAAGGCGCAGGTGCAAAGTCAACAACAAGATGGCTTTACGCCACTAAACTAAAAGCCGCGCCGGGGCAAAGCGGCGCAGGTGAGGGCGTGGGAAGTGATTGAAGGTGATTAGGGAGAGGCGCAGGTACTATAGTCGCCACGCCAAAAATCTGCCAGACCGGAATCAGTGCATCTATCATCAAGCGGCTACACGAATTAGAATCGTCAGGGCGTTCCGTTCGCCGCCAACCTTCTCCCGCCTGATTCGTGAGCGTTCCCGCCAAAAGTATGGCCGAAACTAGCGTTACCTGGGAGAACTACGTCGAACAGGCCGTTCTCAGTGATATCGGCCTCCGTCGCGCCAATAACCAGGATTCTCTGACGGTCGTAATGGCCAAGAGCGGAGAGGGCTGGCTTCGTCGCGGGCATCTGTTCATGGTGGCCGACGGGATGGGCGCCCATGCGGCCGGCGAGTTGGCCAGCAAGATGGCCTGCGACAGCGTGCCGTTGACCTACGAGAAACAGATCGAGCACAACGATCCGCCGCCGCTGGCCGTGCGCAGGGCCATCGAAGACGCCAATGGCCGCATCCACTCGCGCGGCCAGGCGAACCTCGACTTTCGCGGCATGGGCACCACCGCCAGCGTGCTTTTGCTCTTGCCGCAGGGTGCGCTCATCGCCCACGTGGGCGACAGCCGCGTCTATCGCCTGCGCGCCAACCGCATCGAGCAGTTGTCGTTCGACCATAGTCTCGTCTGGGAGATGATGGCCACGGGCAAATTGCGCGAAGAAGAGGTGCCCGGCTACATTCCCAAAAACATCATCACTCGTTCTCTTGGCCCGGCACCGCATGTGGAAGTCGACCTGGAGGGTCCCTGGCCGACCGCTCCCGGCGATGCGTTCTTGCTGTGCAGCGACGGTCTCAGCGGGCAGGTGACCGACGAAGAGATCGGCGCGGTCCTGAGTGCATTCAGTCCTTCGGAAGCGGTCCATGTGCTGGTCGACCTGGCAAACTTGCGGGGCGGGCCTGACAATATCACCGTCATTGTAGCGCGGGTCAACGGCACTCCGCCTGCGCCGCCCGTCACGTGGACGAATTCCGGCAATTCTTCGCGGCGGCCGGTCCATCCTGCCGCCTGGGTGGTTCTCGGGGTGAGCGTTTTTTTGGCCTTGCTGATGCTGCCGGCCAGGCAATTCGGCGTGGCGGCGGCGGCGGCGCTGGTGAGTGTGATCACGTTGCTCACGATGCTGGTGCGGGCCTTTGGCGCGGAGGGCGGGCAGATCGACGGCCAGCGTTTTGGCCGCGGTCCGTATAATCCGCGCACGGTGCTCATCAACAACGAACTGGTCGACAAGTTTGCCAAAGTCGTGGCTCAGTTGCGCGAGGCCGCCATCGAAGCGCAATACGCAGTTGACTGGAGCCATTTCAACCATCTCGACTCGCGGGCCTTGGCCGCGGCGGAGCGCAAAGATTACGTTACGGCGGTGCGCGAATACGGCCATGCGCTGAGCTTCATGATGAGCGAGATTCGCGGCCAGAAGAAAAAGGGCGGCGAAGCGCAGAAGTAACGGTCAGCCGGCGACCGGTTGCTAGAACGCACCGCAGCAAAACCTCGCCTGAAGCTTATTTGATCTCGATTCTGTTGTCTCTACGATTCGCCGTGCAAATGATGTGATGCTGTCTTCGAGACTCCGGCCTCCTGGAAATCGTCCGCACATTGCTAGGCGAATCACACCCAGTTCGCTGGTAATGAGCGGCTCGGCGTCGATCTCCCAAAGTTGAATAACGCGGTAGGCGAAGGTCCTCTTACCATGTTCCGGGCACGAAGCGCGCGGGTCGCGGGCCACTCACCAGCACGCTTGAAATGTTGTACGATAATGGTAGGAACCATAAGAATCTTAAGGCTGGTAGCATGACCCACATGACAGGCGGTCGGATACACGGCAAAACCATCGAGATCGACGTTGATCTGGGCGTTCCCAACGGTCACCACGTCGAGGTCATTGTCCGCGTAACGGAATCGCTGGAACGTTGGAGCGAAGGCATCTGCCGCTCTGCAGGGGCAGCGGCGGATGTCGCCGATTTCGAGGAAGTCTTTGCGCAAATCGAAAGCGAGCGAAAGGCGTCGCGCGTTCGGGACGCCGACGCAGGAGCGAGGAAGCCTTCGTGACAACACCGCCGTTTCTCTTGGCTTGCCGTCGGTGCTCAGGCCGATGAATTGACGATCGCATAGACATTCACCCGCCGCCCGCGTGCGGAGACGTCGCACGAGGGCTCAATAATGCCGCATAGCGACCTGACCGCGCCCGCATTCACACCGGTAGATAATTTGCCTTTTTGCGGCATAATCGCGCTTTTCTACGGCGACCGTACGGCCACACTTCGGGCACGAAGCCGGTAAATCGTTGACAACGTTGCGCTCGATTGAACTAAGCTGTTGAGAAGTCCATGACATTTTTGAGCCTCCTTGAATAGGTTTCTATCGGCCGGTCAACGTGCAGTCGCGGCTAGCGAATGACATCAACAACCGCCGTTAAGGCGGGTGATTTATTGGAAGCCGCTTGCCAACGCAAAGGCATAGCCCACTTGATGGCACTGGATTCGGGCAAAGTCGGGTTTGCGCAACTGCTTCCATTCTAAGATATTGACCCAGCGATTCAAGTACACTCAAAATAGGGTGATTGGGTGGCGTGCTGGAACCGTTCGACACTTCAGATTATGGCCGACTCCATTAAGGCTCTTGCTGGGTGGGCAGTGTTTGCGTTGCTGTTGCTAGTTTGGGCCTTTGCCATGCCGTTCGTCGTGGCCTTGCTTGCGGCCGTTTCCGTTGTCGTGCCCGTAGTGCAATATGTGTTTCGCCTTCAACGCGAAAAGGCCGCACGCGCTGATCATGCAAAAAACGAGCTTGCTCGGCTCCAATGGGAAAAGACGCCCGAAGGACAAGCGCACCTCGAGCAGAAACGCCGAGAGGCCGCCGAGGAGCAGCGGCGCATTGAGTCCGAACGTGACGCTCGCCGCACAAAACAGGAGCGGTGGCGACGCGAAGCCGAGGAGCGTGCCGCAAAGGCGGAGTGGAACCTATTCTTCACATCCAAGACGATGCTCGAAGTTGCGTCCATGACTGGTTTGGAGTTCGAGAAGTTTCTTGCTCGCCTATTGCCTCATCTTGGTTACACTGCGATCGTTTTGACCCCGGTGAACGACCAGGGTGGAGACATTCTCTGCACGTCGAAAGTCGGCGAGCGCGTGGTCGTACAGGCCAAACGGTGGAAAGGATCGCTTGGAAATGCCGTTGTGCAAGAGATCCTTGGTGCGATGCTTCACTATGGCTGCGACGCCGGCATCATCATTACGAACAGCACGTTCACAAAAGCAGCTCACGCGCTCGCCAGCAAGGATCCCAGAATCTCGCTACACGACGGGGCGTGGTTGACGGAGCGAATCAAAGAGCATCTTCCGCCACAAATCCCGCCGTTCGACTGGCAGCGATACAAAAAGGAAGTCCTGCCATCTCGATATTTGTTGCGGTCTTGCGGCGGTGCGAACATCGCGGAAATTGATGGTAGCCCTGCGTTTGTGGACAAGGATGAGTTGCTCGCTCAGGTCGCGGCAGGCGAGCTACCCATCGAGGAAGCAGCCCAATTGTTCGCGGCGCTGACGCCCGCGGCGAGCGCACCACCTCGTCCCAAGCGATATCGCGGGCGACGACGGCGATACCGTTAGTGTATCTACTGCCTATGCTGCCGCAGCTATGCCGAGGGCCAGTCGCTTAGGTATTCCAATCGGTCGACCATTTCTTCGGCGCTCAGCGTCCGTGCCAGACGAACCACGCGGCGCATTAAATCGCCAATTGGCCGTTGATAAGAAGTGATAATTCCCGAATGCTGCTTACCTGCCGCCAGCCATTCTTGGTGCAAAGCCGCAAAGTCGCCGACGTTGAAAGTGATAATCGCTCGGCCGTGCATATGGCACCACTCGAGGTGAGCCGGGTCCGCCTCGTTTAAGCGACCCGCTTCAGGCGTCGAAACCGCATCGAAACCGCTCGAACGTAAAATCGCCGCCAACTCTCCGTGAACGTCCTCGTCAGTAAAGAACGAGATCTCACTCATGGGCGACGCGGGCCACCGGGAATCCGTCGCTTGACGGTTTCCTCATCATCAGCGGCAAAATCCTCTTCCATTTCGACGGGATGATCGTAAGCATACGCCAGCGCGTCATGGACGTCGGAGGGCCGGAGGTGCGGATACTGCTGGACGATTTCCTCGACCGTCATGCCCATCCGATACCAGCCGAGAATTAGGCTGGCACGGATTCGT
>DASSFG010000878.1:0-8317 GCA_035694685.1 Pirellulales bacterium | reverse complement strand
CCGCGACGAACATGTCGCACGTTTGGACCAGTCGTGCCGAGACTGGCGCGAGGCCAACGCCGCGGCCGTGCGGGATCGGGTGCGGCAGGCCTTTTGGCAGCACGTGTCGGTCGCTTCGCAGCCAGCCGCGCAGTTGTCGGTAGAAGCGAAGGAGTTCAAAAAGGCATATAACACGGGCCGCCGCGAGCTGGAACACGAATTCAGTAAGAGCATCCGCTTCAAGTCAATCCGCGACCTGGCGGCGGGGCCGTCGGGCCAGGTCATTCGCGACCTCAAGCCCGTGTGGTTGATGAGTCCGCTCAGCGTTTCGGACACGCTGCCGCTGGACGAGCAGCTTTTCGACGTGGTCATTTTCGACGAGGCCAGCCAGATCACCGTAGAAGAAGCCGTGCCGGCGGTGTTTCGGGCACGGCAGGCGATCGTGGTCGGCGACGAAATGCAGTTGCCTCCCACCGATTTTTTCTCCGCCCGCGGCGATCACGACGACGGCGACCGGCTGTTGGTCGAGGAAGGCGACGAAGTCGTGGCCTACGACCTCGATAGCGGCAGCTTTTTGAACCATGCCGTGCGCAACCTGGCTTCACGCATGCTCGGCTGGCACTATCGCAGCCGCTCCGAGTCGCTGATCAGTTTCTCCAATCGCGCCTTTTACCAGGGAAAGCTACTGACTGTGCCCGAAGAGCGCCTGCCCGGCGCCGTGCAGGGCGAGCTACGAGCGAAATCCAGCGACGACGCCGAGCGCTACGTCGAGGCGTTGTTGGCCCGGCCGATCAGCTTTCACTTGCTCGAACATGGGCTGTATGACAACCGCCGCAATCGGCCGGAGGCAGAATACATTGCCCGGCTGGTCCGTGAGTTGCTGCGGCGAGAGACCGGCCTGAGCCTGGGGGTGATCGCGTTCTCCGAGGCCCAGCAAGACGAAATCAGCGCATCGCTGACAGAGCTCGCCAGAGACGACGACGACTTCCGCCGCCGCTTGGAAGCGGAATACGAACGAGAAGACGACGGGCAGTTTCAGGGCCTGCTCGTCAAAAACCTGGAAAACATCCAAGGCGACGAACGCGACATTGTGATTCAAAGCGTCTGCTACGGCCGCGGGCCGAACGGCAAGATGCTGATGAACTTTGGGCCGATCAATCGCAGCGGCGGCGAGAAGCGCTTGAACGTCGCCTTCTCGCGGGCCAAACACCACATGGTGCTCGTCAGCTCGATCGTGGCGGCCAACATCACCAACGATTACAACGACGGCGCGGCGTGCTTGAAGAATTACCTACGATACGCCGCGGCAGTTTCCGCGGGCGACGTGGCGACTGCCGACCGCGTGCTGACCGACCTTTCGGATTGGCGGGGCGACGAGCCGGCTTTCGACAACCGCGAGGGCGACGCCGTCGTCGCCCAGGTGGCCGGCGCGCTTGAGTCGCGCGGTTGGCTCGTCGACCGTTCCGTGGGCCAATCGCATTTCCGTTGCGACCTGGCCGTGCGCGGGCCGCAAGACGCAGCGTATCGCCTGGGCATCCTTGTCGACACCGACGCGTACTATGGCCAGCCCGACGTGTTGGAGCGCGAGCTGATGAAGCCCCGACTGCTCGAGGCCTTCGGTTGGCACATCGCTCACGTGTTGACCAAAGAGTGGTACGAAGACCGCGACCGAGTTCTTTCGCGCCTCGACCAGCAATGCCGTGCCGCCGCGGAAAACAAGGCCCTTTAACCGCAGGTGGATTTGCTCTCGTGTGCGCGGAGCGTTGAGGTAGGGTGGGACAAGTGAGCGGAGCGAGCGCCGGCCCACCATGCTTAGGCGTCAGCGATCAGGTGTCAGGTTTCAGGCGCCTGATACCTGATGCTGATGCCTGATGCCTTTATAGTGGGCCGGCGCTCGTTCCGCTCGCTGGTCCCACCCTACAACGGAAAGCCGCTCCGCGACAAAGAAAGCGGCGATGAATCGCCGCACTGCAAAGGGGCTAGAAAGGCACGAGGACGCTGAGCATTGCGATGTGGGCCTGCGTGTGCAGTGTGCTGTTCGAGAAGTCGCCCCCCAGCAAGGCACTCGTGCCGACGGACCTCGTCGGCCCAAACATGTACTGGTAGGCGGCGTTGAGATAGACCCGTCCGACTCTGCGGCTATAGCCGGTCGAGAAGGTATTGGTCAGCAAGCCGTCGGTGTAGGGCGTCAAGGTGGCCGTGGCGGCCGGACTGGCGTGATACACGTAGCCAAAGCGGAAGATGTTGATGTCATCGGGCGTCCATTGATAGCCGAGTCGCAGAGAAACGGTGTCGCGCCAGTTGAGCGGCAGGTGCTGGACGTTCGACTGCCCTGCCACGGCGCCCACCAGTGGGTTCGACGGCTGAGTGAGATTTACGGTCACCTGGTTAAAGGCGTTGCTCCAGTCGTACCAGATGACGTCGGCCGCAAAGATATTGCGTCGATTGAAACGCTGGGCAAGCCCCACGCCAACCGACCGCGGCCAAACCAGATCGGTCGTTGCCTCGAACTTGCTGTAGATCGGGAAAGGAGCCACACCGAAGGCCTGGGCGTCCATGTTGCCGCCCATGTGAAACTTGCTTTCGCTGATGTAGTTCAGGCCGACCGTCGTCCTTTCGGTCAAAAGGTATTGAATGCCGAAGCCGCCGGTGGGGGCGACGCCCGTGTTTTGCAAGTTGACGATGGTCGGGGCACCCGCCAGGACGCCGTTTTGCAGATACAGCGGCCCTTGCAGGTCAAGATAGTTCATGGCGAAGCCCATGTTGCCGCCGATCGACAGTCTGTCGGTTACGCGGTACGAGAGTGCGAACAAGCACTTGCCCAGGCCGTCGAGCGAGGCATATTTCTGCGGCCCCGCAAACGAGTTCTGGAATTGGTACGAGGCCCCAAATCCCGCCGGCGAGAAAGCTCCTATCCCCCAGGCCCAACGTCGACCAGGGCTGCGTTGGATAAAAGCGATGTTGGGCACCGGAATGGGACGCACGGCCGAGTTGACGTTGTTTGGCTTGTTGTCGGTGTAATGCACCTGCGAGATGACGGTATCGACGCCCAGGTCGAGCAGGCCGTTGTTGGCAACGTTGACCATCGCACCGGGGTTGTCGTAGAGAATGGAGCCATTGTCGGCGAAACCGATGTTCGTGCCGCCACGGCCCCCGGAGATCGCGCCCAGGCCGTCGCGAATCAGCCCGTCGGCCCGCAGGTCGCAAGGAGATAATGCTAGCAAGACAAGAATTCCAGCGATTGCCAGACGCTTGGCACTCATTTCGATTCACTCTGTTAGGTAGGTGCGATCACGGGTTCGCGTGCAAACGCCGCGCGTACCGAAGGCGCGGTGTTTGACGACAAGGTGGCGAACTGTCAGAGCTATCGTCGCAGACTGCGACCCCGCTTCGATCTGCGCGCCATGCTCGGCGCCAACCGCATTGCCGTTAGAATTGCTCGGCAAGGGCTAGCGATGGCGGAAACTTTGCGGCCTCCGCCCGCCCAGAATGGCCTTGGGCTAGAAAGCTAGCAGGTGGTGCGATTTTTTGAAGTCACGCCGAATTTGCCTGCCCTGAAGGGCCGAAGCCCTTTTGGAGTGCGGCGATTTATCGCCGCTTTGGCTTGCGGCGGAGCCGCTTTCTTTTGCTTCATCGGTCGCCAACGAGAAGCGGCAAAAGAGAAGAAAGGTCGCTCCGCGACGGGCCAAAGCGGCGATAATCGCCGCACTCCAAAGAGTGGCGCCACGCGGCTGCCGCAACTAACCCGCGGCACCCTCGTTTTTGCGCAGTCCGAGAATCAGCTCGACTTCACCGATGGGACTACCCACGCGGCTGGCAATGGCGGCGCTGGAGAGTCCGGCGTCTGCCAACGAATAGATCTCGGCGTGGCGGCGCGAGGCCGAGCTGCCGGCTTTAGTAACGACGCCGTCGACTCGCAGATGATGGCTGGAGTCATCATTGAGTGGCGAACCTTCGCGCTGCGTTGGAACTGCTTGCAGGTCCGCCGCGCGTTCGAGCAACACTTCCAACCGGTCGGACTGTTGCGCAGCCGCGGCGATGAGCTGCTGCACAATCGCAATTTTGCTATCGAGTTGCGCTTGCAGGTCCCGCGCCACGTCGTGCATTTCCACTTCCCAACGGCGCACGTCGGTGGGAGCGTCGAGCCGATGGCCCGTTGGCGGCGGCGTCTTGGGTTGGGAGAAACTCGCCGGAGCAGGTAGGCTCGTTTTGGCCCGGCTGCCGAGCTGCCGGTGCGTGCGCAACAACAGTACGCCGCAAGTGAGCACAAGCCCGGCGAGAAAAAGAATCGTCGTTCCTTCGACTTCTGCCAGCAGCATTCAACGCTTCCACGCTTTCTGGGCCGCTTCGTAAACGTCCTTTAAGGGAATGTCTCGCTCGCGGGCAATGCGGCTGCACGACTCGTATTCGGGCGAAAAGCTGGGCTCCTGACCGGCAATCCAACCCAGCTTGCCCTCGATGACGCCGAACTCCGTCTCAACCTGGTGGGGCTTCCGCTCCAGCTTGTGGCGGCTGGCCGGCCAGCGTCGCACGCCTAACGTGCCCGTCTCGCGGAACAAAATGCGCTCGACCTTTTCGACGAGCGGCGGCTGACAGAGCGCCGTCAGCGTGACGCCCGGCCGGTTCTTTTTCATTTGGATGGGCGTGGTGTAGACGTCGAGAGCGCCGGCTTCGAGCAGCTTCGTGGTGGCAAAGCCGACGACTTCCCCTGATACGTCGTCGAGGTTCGTTTCCAGCACCCACACCTGGTCGGCGGCCAATTCGTCGACCGCCTGGCCGACGAACAATCTCAGCAGGTTCGGCTGTTGCTCCAATTCGCGCGTCCCGGCGCCGTAACCGATGCGCTCGATCTTCATGGCGGGCACCGGGCCGAACTCGTCAACCAGCGTGGCCGCGATGGCGGCGCCCGTGGGCGTGGTCAACTCCGCGGCGACGTGCGACTCGGCCAGCGGAATTCCCTGCAGCAGTTCGGCCGTGGCCGGAGCGGGAATGCTGCACGTGCCGTGCGCGATGGTCACGAAGCCGCGCCCCGTTGGGATGGGCGAACAATGAATCCGGTCGACGCCCAGTAAATCCCAAGCGATGGCGGCCCCGACGATGTCGGCGATGGAGTCAATCGCCCCCACTTCGTGAAAGTGTACCTTGCGAATCGTCGTACCATGTACTTTGGCCTCCGCTTCTCCCAACCGCGTAAAGATGCGCTTAGCGAGGTCCTTTTGACGGCCTGTCAATTGACTGGCGTCGATCATGTCGGTGATATGGTGCAGGTGCCGATGAGCGTGTTCCGGCGGGTGCTCCACCGTCAGGTGCAGTCCGCGAAAGCCCTTCCGTTTCACCTCGTTGGTGCTCAGCTTCACCTCGGGCAAGCCCAACGACGAGATACCCGCGTGGACCGCCGCCAGATCGACGCCGGCATCGACCAGCGCCGCCAACGTCATATCGCCGCTAATACCGCTCAAGCAATCGAGATAGGCGATTTTCAAGACCGTGCTTCGTGTTCTTCAGGTGAATTCTGACCAACGCTGCCGTCGATTCTAGGCAACCTGCGCAAGGCAGCAAGCCCAGTTACACGCTAACGTGGTTAAGCGCGGGACGTAATGCGATGCAAGTTTGTAGGGTGGGACAAGCGATCTTGCGAGCGCCGGCCCACCGATATAAAGGCGTCAGGCATCAGGAATCAGGTATCAGGCGCCAGGTATGAGGCTCCTGACGCCTGACGCCTGATCGCTGACGCCTCAGCATGGTGGGCCGGCGCTCGCTCTGCTCGCTTCCCACCCTACAGGGCCAACCTCATTCGGGCCGGAGTCGCCTTTGCGCCGCGGGGGCCCTCAAGTACATTGCCGTGGTGAGCAGCAGTCTATCGAAGCGCTCTGCGGATTTTCGACAAGTGGCGCCGTTGTCGCCCTGGGGATCGCTCCCCCAGGCGGTGCGCGCCCTGTACGTTACGACGCCCGCCTTTCCGGCCGGCCCGCTCGCCGACCTGCTGGCGACCGACCGCGCGATGACGGTGTCGCTTGACGTTTGCCTGGCTGCGCAGGTCGCCTTGGGCCGGCTGCGCGACGAGTCGTTCGACGTCGTCCTGGTGCAACACGCTCCGCCCGAACTCGACGCCTTGGAATTCGTCGAGGCGCATCGTTCGACGGGGGCGGATGGCCCTCTGTTGGTCCTGGGACGGCAGCCAGAAAGCATCCTCGCGCCGCTCTGCTACGAAGTCGGCGCCGACGCCTACCTGGTAGAGGGCCAGGCGAGCGCCCGGCAGATAGCGTGGGCCATCGGACGAGCGACCCAGTGGCACGCCCTGGTGCGCGACAACCGGCGGCTGCGCGACCTCGAGCGCAAGCGCGTGCGACTGGAACACGGCGAAGCCGAGCGTTTGCTCGCACAACAACGCGGCGTGCTGTGTGGACTCGAAGAACTTTCTCGCGGCAACGATCTCAAAGCCGCCAACGACCCGTTGCCGGCCTTTGCACCGGAATTCGACCCGGCAACGAACATGCCTGCGTCGCTCATCACCGGATATCGAGAGCTGCTAAGAGCGTACGTGATCATGGGGTCGGGCAATCTGGCGGCCGAGACGACCGCCTTGGTATTGGCCTTGGCCGAGGCCAACTCTTCGGCGCCGCAGGTGATGTACCTGCACGTGCTCGTGCTCGAGGAAACCATTCGCGGGCTCGGCGGACGAAGTGCGCGCCACGTCATGGCCCGCGCCGACCTGCTCGTGCTCGAAGTCATGGCCCAGCTCGTCGAGCGCTACCGCCAATCTGGTTTTTAAATGACGAAGAGCGTAATCGTTTTTTCCGGCGGTCTCGACTCGACCGTCTTGCTGCACCAGCTTCTCGCTGCCGGCGACGAGGTGCTGGCCTTGTCTGTCGATTATGGCCAGCGGCACCGACGCGAACTGCAGCATGCGGGCGAGATCGCCAGTAGGCTAGGCGTCGAATGGCAGATTGCCGATTTACGCGCCATCGCGCCGCTCTTGGCGGGTTCCAGTCAAACGACGCCGGGCATGGCGGTGCCGCACGGCCATTATGCTGAAGATTCGATGAAGCAGACGGTCGTGCCGAACCGCAACATGATCATGATCGCGGTGGCCGCCGGCTGGGCCATCAGCCGCGGTTGTCAGCGCGTGGCCTACGCCGCCCACACCGGCGACCACACCATCTATCCCGATTGCCGCCCTGAATTCGCCGACGCGTTGGGCCGAGCAATTTCCTTGGCCGATTGGCACACCATCGAGTTGCACTGTCCGTTCATCGGCATGACCAAGGCTGACATCGTCGCCCTCGGCGCGCGGCTGGGAGTCGATTTTTCGGCCACGTGGTCGTGCTACGAGGGTGGCGATGCCCATTGCGGGCAATGCGGTACGTGCTTCGAGCGCCGCGAGGCCTTTTTGTTGGCTGGCGTCAGCGATCCAACTACGTATCTGGCCGCTCCTGAATATGCCGCACCGACGGTCCGCCGCAAAGACCCATGAAGATCGCCCGCTTTGAAACGTTTCTGGCCAACGCCGGATTAAGAAACTACCTGTTCCTCCGGCTCACGACCGACGCCGGCATTTCTGGCATCGGCGAAGCCTCGCTTGAATGGCAAGAAAAGACCGTCGAAACGCTCTGCCACGAATGGGTCGCAGGCCGAGTGATCGGTTGCGACCCTTTTGACGTGGAAGCAGTCGTTGGCCGGATGGTGCGCGATCAGTACCAGGGCGGCGCCACCGTAATGACCGCGATCAGCGGCGTCGAGCTGGCCCTGTGGGACATCGTCGGCAAGGTCTGCGGGCAACCCGTCTACCGGTTGTTGGGCGGCCGGTACCACACGAAGATCGCCACGTACGCCAACGGCTGGTACGGCGGCGCCCGCACGCCCGCCGAATACGCTGAACGCGCCCGCGACGCCGTCGCCCGCGGCTACGGAGCGCTGAAGTTCGATCCCTTCGGCATCGCCTGGAAAGACCTAAGCGAGACGGAGAGCGAAGCCGCGGTCGAGCGGGTGGCCGCGGTGCGCGAGGCGATCGGCTGCGACGTCGGCTTGATGATCGAGTTTCACGGCCGCGTATCGGCCACGAGCGCCGTGCAGATGATCGGCAAACTCGCGCCGTTTCGTCCGACATGGTGCGAAGAACCGGTGGCGCCGGAGTGTATCGAGCTGTTGGCTGACGTCAAGCGCCAGACGGGCGCGGTCGTGGCGGCGGGCGAGCGCCTTTACACCCAGGCCGATTTTTATCGGCTCATCTCGCACCGCGCCGCCGACGTCGTGCAAATGGACATCGCGCATTGCGGCGGCCTGCTGGCGGCCAAGAAGATCGCGGGCGCGGCTGCCATGCAGGACATGCGCGTCGCGC
>DASSFG010000877.1:0-7678 GCA_035694685.1 Pirellulales bacterium | reverse complement strand
GTGGGACGCGCACAACGACATCGAAGAGAATCATCTTCGCATGGCTTCGCAGACCGACCAGCCGATCGCCGCCTTGCTTGCTGACTTGAAGCAGCGGGGCCTGCTCGAATCGACCTTGGTGCTATGGGGCGGCGAGTTTGGCCGTTCGCCCGAAGCCCAGGGTGGCAAGGGCCGCGACCATCACAACCTGGGCTTCACCACCTGGATGGCCGGCGGCGGCGTCAAGGGCGGAAGCCTCGTGGGGGCGACCGACGAAATTGGCCTGCGGGCAATCGAGCGGCCCTGTCACCTGCGCGACCTGCACACGACGATCCTTCACCTCCTCGGCCTCGACCAGGACGATTTGAGCTATTTGCACCAGGGCCGCAAAGAGCGGCTGACCGAGGTGCAGGGCGAAGTGATCGGCGAGATTCTCGCCTGAAGACGACCTAAGGCACTTGAACGGCGTGCTCAAGAAACATTCGCCCGGTCTGTGGCCCGCAGGATACAATATCTTTGTCTGTTAGGAGAAGCCGATGACTCGCACGAACGCGACCGACAAAAACGAAGGAGACGTTACGCGCCTACGCGACGAGTGGCTGGTGCGCCTTCAGGAGCTAACCGCCAACGTAAAGGCATGGGCCGAGCAGCTTGACTGGTCGACACGGGGCATTTCGAAGAACATGAACGACTCGCGCCTGGGCCGTTATGTGGCGCCTGCGCTCATCATGCAGAAAGACGCCACTCGCGTTCTGCTCGACCCCGTTTCGCGCTTTGCGCCCGGAACCGACGGCATTGTCGACCTCTACCTCATGCCCGGTTACGACGATATCGCGACCCTCTATTTAGCCGGCGGCGGGTGGCGTGTGCATCATGTGACATCGGGCGAGGGGAGAATGACCGCGGGCAATTTAGCACAACGTGCTCTTACGAAGGAGACCCTGGCTCAACTGCTCGATGAGATAGCCGCTCATGCCCCAGAGCCGCTTTGACTGGCACGAGCGAATCAAAGCCGTCGAGCGCGAGTATTGGGCGGTGAAGACGGCAGTGGATCGGCTGGCGGACACGATTGCATAGGATCCCACGGTGCTTGGCAGCGGCTCGATGCCGCGCGACCTTGTGTCGGCCGTCGAGAAGGTGGAAGGCACATATATCACGCGCATGTTTGCGGAATTCGAGACCGCTATCCGTTCGTATTGGCGAACGATCAAGCCGAAGACCCGTACGCCGGTCGAGGTGATGTTGAACCGCGTCGCCGATCGACTGACTATTCCGGCCAAGGTGAAGGACGGTGTGCATGCCGTCAGGGAATACAGAAACCACCTCATTCATGAGCGAGATCACGCCGTCGAACCGGTAGCGATTAGCGACGCTCGTCATTGGCTGGCGACGTATTTGGCCAGGTTGCCGAAACAATGGCCTGGCTGAACGGCAATAGCACGCCGACTGCTCCCTTTCAATCAAGGCATTATTGCTTCTGGCTTCTCGGAAGCTGCGTCGGAAGCTTCCATGCCTTCTATCCATGAGCGGATCAGCTTGACAGCTTGTTCGTCAACCAAGGTAGTCGCGAGCTGCGGCATCTGCCCGGGCCCGCGAATGCTGAGCCGGTGCAGCAGCACCGAGCGGTCCGGCTCGCCGGGGGCGACAAGCTGCGCGTCTTCCATTGTAAAGCGCTGGTGCAGCGGCTGGACGCCGACGAGCCGCATTTTGTCGAGGGCCGTCGAAAAACGCAGATCGATCTGAGCGTTGCCGCCGCCGGCTTCCACGTGACATTGGGCGCAGTTCGAGTGCAG
Organism: Pirellulales bacterium; assembly: GCA_035694685.1. GTDB lineage: Bacteria > Planctomycetota > Planctomycetia > Pirellulales > JAICIG01 > DASSFG01. Next base: position 5,906 of record DASSFG010000877.1, on the reverse strand, counting down.
ATACGCTCGTGCCCGGCGGTCGATTGGTTCACGGTCGTCGTAAGGATCGGCAAAGCGCTCATAGTGCTCCGGCAACCGCGCAAGAAGATTCGAAGCCGCGGCCGACCGCTGGCCGCGAGACGCCGTCGCTTCCGTCACGCGCTTCGCCGCGTCGTCGGCCGACATGCCGGCGGCTCGAAATTGTTCCCGTAGATACTCGCTCGCATCAGCCTGGTAGTCGACTCGCAGCAGATCCAAATGCTCGAACACGCGCAACTGATTGTCGACCACGCCGCCGTAATCGCGGTCTCGGTTCAACTGCGGGGTCGAGACTCCAAGCACGAAGTTGGCGGCCCGGCTGTGGCAAACCATGCACTCACTGCGGCTGGGGTAATGCCAGTTTTGCCGACGCTCGCCATTGATCGTGCCGATCAAGAATTCCTGATCGGCGCCCTCCTTCTCGACGAGCAGGGCATCGGTCTGCTCCTCGTTCCAGCGATAGGAGTAGCCAACCCATTCGCCCTGCTGGCGCGTCAACAGACGTGTTTCGATCCAGCGCCGGGACTCGCGTTTGCCTGCTTGCGTTTCCAAGGCAAAGGACTTGACCAGCACCGTTCGCTCGGGCAAGTCCCACGAGCGTTCGCCGGCAAGGGTGATCTGCACGGGAATCTCGCGCCCATCCTGGGCCATCGTGGGCGGCAAGATCAGCCAGCGCGATTTGTGCGCTCCGTCAGACCAGAGCGGCGCGTTCACGTCATAGGGGATTGCACCGGCTTGCATCACGTGTCCGGCCACTGAACGAAAGAGGCCCGTTTCACTAAGACGGCGCGGAAAAGCAGCTTGTGTGTCGGCGTCAGTATTCGGTTCCAGGGTGTACAACCCTCCTTGGCCGCCGCCCCGGTGGTCGGCAATCAGCAACTCTCCGTCGGCATCGAGCGCAAAGGCGGTAATCGCCAGGCTCGTATCTGCCAGTTCCTTGTGCCAAACGACCCTTCGGCCGTCGTGCCGCAGGCCCCAGATTTTGCCGGTCGAATAGTCGCCGTAAAGATAGGCGCCCTGCAGCTCGGGCAGCTTTTTGCCGTAGTACACGACACCGCCGGTCAGCGACCGTGCTTCGGAGTGTGGATGCTCCGCAGTGGGCGGTGTGTGCGGAACGTCGGCCAGTTGGCGAGTGAGATAAAACGGATGGTTACCCTCAAAAACGCTCCAGCCATAGTTCGCGCCGCGTTGGAGCAGAAAGACGTGCTCCCACAGGTCCTGGCCGTTGCTGCCGACCCAAATTTGCCCGGTGGCGGGATCGGTCGTCATACGCCAAGGATTTCGCAGGCCGAGGGCCCATGTCTCGGGCCGGGCGCCGGCCACGTTCAGGAACGGATTGTCAGCCGGAACGGAGTACGGTCGGTCGGCCTGAGGATGATCGACGTCAATCCGTAGCACCTTGGCGGTGAGCCGGCTCAGATCCTGCCCGGCGATGTCGGTGTCGGAATCGGACGTGCCATCGCCTGAGGTGACGTAAAGCATTCGATCGAGGCCGAATGTCAGGGCCGCGCCGTCGTGTCCGGCAGAAGGCCACTCCATGATCGTCAACGCCGATGCCGTGTCGAACGCAAACGGTGGCTGGCGACCGACCGCGTACCTGGTGATGCGCGTCGACCGCCGGCTCGTGCCAGATTTCGTATTCGCGCCGAGAAACACAAAGCCGTTTTCACGAAAGTTGGGATGAAACGCGAGCGAATAGGCGAGCCCCTCATCCATCTGCAGAAGCGTTTCCAGGCCGAGTGCGCCTGGTTCGCCCGTCGTTCGTGCGATCCGTGTGGGTCCATACGAGACGGGCTGGTCAATGATCCACAACCTGCCCGTCCCCGGTTCTGCCGTCACATAGACAGGGAACGTAAGACTCAGCTCCGGCAGCGTGCGCCCAGCGCGGTAAGGAAGTGGCGGGTCGGGCGAGCCAATCACCCGCGACGTGGTAACCGGGGTGTACGATTCGATGCCGTGTGAACGCACGGTTGTCTGCTCGCTGGGTCCCTTGAAGACCAACGTGGCATAGTCCTCATGATGGTGAAAGTCGGGCGGTTGCGACTTCAGCGGAGCGCAGGTAGAGAGTTCGGGGCCCTCGAAGTCGACGGAGTAATCGTAGCGGCAAAGGGCAAATTTCCATGCTTCACCGTCGGCAGGACGGCCGCCTGTGCGCAAGAAGTCGGTCCACGGAATGCGGCCTTCAACCGACCAGCCGGCATCGCGATCTTGCCAGCAAGTCAAGGTGCCATCGAGCGCTACTTTCGCTTCGATGTGAAAGCTCGCATCGGCTTTAAACCGCCGATATCCGCCGCTCCCCCGGCGCGGAATGAACATGTCCATCACCGCGCCGGCCGCGTTAACCTGAAACTCGTAGTAGCCCGGCTTGTCTTCCGCCGGTTTGAAGAACAGTTCGAAGACGTCGTTTTCCCAGGTGACGCCGTCGGGCTCGTTGACATCGGCATAAAGATCGGCGTCGTCCATCGTGGCGAAGAAATACAGGTTCTCACGGTCCCAGAGCAGACGCGCCTTAGTGGCGGTCTTCGCCGGTCGAGCAGCTTCCCCTAGCCACGGCAAGGAGAACTTTTCGATCAACTGCGCTCTATCCCAAGGACCTTCGTTGGCCTTTCCATCGATGACGATTTGAGCATCGGCCCAGCGGCATTCGAAGGTTGCCTGGCCATCGGCCGCGCGCATCGTAGAGTCAAACGACGGTAGAAAAAGACAGATCCCGACGGCAGTCGAGACAACGCAGCATGGCAATCGTATTTCCATGCTCCTGATTATACCTTGGCGCGATTCAGCGCATGCACTTTCCCCTTTCCCCTTTCCACTTTTCACTTTCCACCCATCACTTAATCACCACCCTCATCACCGCCGCTTCCTCAAACATCCGTTTCACCGTCGCTGCCACCATCTCTACCGCGCGGGGCAGAGCGGCTTGAACCGCGGGACTCAGGCCCGCTTGAATGTCGTAACCGTCGAGCGGCGAGGGCTCGCAGCCGACAATTACTGTCTGTGCCAGTTGCGCTCCCATGCCCGAGGCGAGGCGCAACACGCGCAGCGGGTCCATCTGATGGCCGTCGATGGCAAGGTTGGCCTCTCCACCACGAATCTCGTCCCATTCCGGCTCGATCAGATAGAGCGTACCTGGCGGCTCGCCGCGCGGCACGGCGTCAATCAGGATCACCGCGTCCCAACCATCGAGCAAGGCATACACCAGGTCGAGCCCGCGGATGCCGTAATCGACCACGCGCACTTCGTCGGGCAAGGGGCGATCCGCCAGGCGGCGCACCACTTCCACGCCGAAGGCGTCATCGCCCAGGAAGATGTTGCCGATGCCGGCCACGAGTATCCGCTGCTTCATGAGAGGCCCGCCTCGCCCTGGGACAACGGTTCGACTTCATCGAGCCGGTAGAAGAACCGGTGCCCCGGTTGAAGCTGTTCGCCCAGGTCGCGGCCGGGATCGTCGTCGATGGTCACCGCCAGGTGTACCTGGCCTTCGAAATCGTGCTCGATGGAATGGATGGTGGCCGCCTTGCCCGCCAATACGGTGTCGAAAATATCGGCGCCCGGCCGCGGGGCGAGCCGCACGCGGTCGCCCGGCGTGAGCAGCACACCATGAGCGAACACGCTTTGCATCGCCTGCTCGGGCGTGGTTTGCCAGGGACCGAACTGTGACGAAATTCGTTCCACGTCGCGCGTCGCTCCGTGCAGCCGCAAGAAATCGCGAGCATCGAGCGACTCGACGCGGTTGAGCAATTGAAGGCTGCGCGCGTCGACGGCGCGCATGGACTCCTTTTCGGCGTCGGTGAGCGTCATGATGCGGAGGGCCAGAATCTCGTCGATCTCCGTGGCATCGAACAACGCGGTCGGGCTTTCAGGAGCGATTTGAGGATAGTCGTAAAGGATGATCGGCGCGGCAAGCAGCGAGGAGCAATCGGGGGGCTCTCCGACCAGCACGGGCCAAACGCCGATGCTTTCATTGTCCGCAGCCAGCTCGCGCCAGGCAGCCGGCGGATCGATCTGCGATACGAACTCTCCACCGCGAACGTGAATCAGAACATGCGCCGCGGCCAGCGCGTGAAGCGACGCCTCGTCGCGATCCATCGCGGCCGAGGAATCGAGATCGCTTTCGTTCACGGCGCGCACGGTGAGGCGGAAGCAGCCGTCGGCGGCGGGAGTGACGCTGAGTTCGAGCGTGGCGGAGAGCGAATGACGCGTACGCTCGATCAGCCCGAAATATTGTCCCTCATCGTTGCCGATCGGCTCGCGGTCTACGCTGGCTGAAAACGTAAACCGGCAAAACAGCGGAAACCGAACGATGTCCGCGAGACAGACAGGTTCGGACGATAACTTCTCTTCGCTCGCTTCCTGCCAGGCGTGGAACTGGCGGTTGCCGACCTTCAACAATTCGACCGGCTCAAAGGCCGGTATCGTTTCCGGATTCCAATCGACCAAGGGGCGATGGAACTGCCCGATTTTTCGCTCGATCAGCCGCAGGAAACGCAAGGACACATCGACGCGAGTTTGTAAGTCGCCGAGCACCAGGCATTGCACTTGCAACTCGGGAGATTCCACGCTGCGCTGCGCTTCGCAAAAGGCCCGGGGATAAAGGCCGCCGAACGTCCAGCGCTGCCGGTTTTTTACCGACTGGCGGTAAGGGTAGAGGATGTATCCCTCGTAGAGCACTGCTTCGGCGAGTTTATCGATGAGTTGTTGCATTTGTCGTCGAAACGTTTGCGCAAATAGTCGAGCCAGCCGTCGATCCCCGCGCCGGACCTGGCCGAAAGTTCAAACACCGGCACGCCCGGCCGGACAAGCTCGATGTTCCTTCGCAGCAGCCCCAGGTCGAAATCGAGCGCAGTGGCAAGGTCGATCTTGCTGATCACGACGACGTCGCACGAGTTAATCAGGGTCGGGTATTTCAGCGGTTTGTCTTCGCCTTCGGTGACTGACGAAACGAGCACGCGGAAGTCTTCGCCCAGATCCCAGCTCGAAGGGCAGACGAGGTTGCCGACGTTTTCGATGAACAGAAAATCGTGCTCGGCGAGGTCCCACTCGGAAATCGCTTCACGCACCATGTCGGCTTCGAGATGACACATGGTGCCCGTGAGGATTTGCTTCACCGGCGAGCCGCTCGTGGCCAGTCGCCGCGCGTCGTTTTCAGTAGCCAGATCGCCGACGACCGCGGCCGTGCGATATTCCTCGTTCAACCGGCTGAGAGTTTTCGTGAGCAGTTCCGTCTTGCCGGCGCCCGGCCCCGAGACGACGTTCACCACCAGCACGCCGGCACGAGTGAAGTCGTCGCGCAGCCGGCGAGCAAGCTCGTCGTTCTTCTTCAAGATCTTCGTGCGAAGTTCGAGAATACGAGGCGGCATGCGGCGCTTTCGACTGGCGGATAAACCTGCCCGATCTGGCCACGATACCCGGATTCTATCGGAAACGAAACTCACATCAAAGAATTTTGGGATCCGGTACTGTCTTAACAGTGAGTTGTGCGGCAGAGCTGGCAATATCCGTAGGGTGGGACGAGCCACCCAGAGGGTACCCGGAGTCCCACCAAAACAGGCCGAACAGGTGGGACTCGCTCCACTCGTCCCACCCTACATGTCGTCAGCAACTCATGTTAAGACACTGGCGTGCCAGGCGGTAGCCAAGAACTGCCGCAACGGCAAGAATGAAGGAACGCAGCCGGCCTGGGGCCAATATTCGAGGGGTCGGCCGCGAATATACAATTGCAGGCCCCTACCGGAGTGCCATTTGGAGAAAATCCGTGTTTCGCTTCAGCTCAATCGTCGCAGTCACGCTGCTTGTCTTGCTGCCGCAAGGTGCGTCGGCGGAGTACCCGTGGGTCACTCGCCTGAAACAAACGGCCACGAGCGCCGCCGAGAAAGCCGGCCGGTGCT
>DASSFG010000876.1:0-6701 GCA_035694685.1 Pirellulales bacterium | reverse complement strand
TTTACGCCTTAGCCAACAACGCCGGCGGCCAGGCTTCGCTTCCCATCACCTTGCACGTTCGCCGCCCCGGCCCGCTGGCCAAGAAATAACTATAACCTGCGTCCACCGGCCGGCGCGGCGCCTACGGGACGGACTTCGCGAATGCGGCCTTGCGGCCGTATGAGGTCGAGCGAGACCGGTTGTGCGAAAGGATTGATGGCGATATTGCCGGCCTCGTCACGCGCTTCGAGCAACAAATAAATCTGCCGCGGAACACGCTGGTCGAGCCGCCAGGCGTAGCGGCCGGTGTTCTCCAGGCCCGAGGCGATGGTGCTCCAAGGGCCTTGAGGCGATTCGGCCCAACGCAACGAAATGCCACGACCGGCCAAGTGCTGATCGCTGGCCTCCCAACAGATCACCAGGCGATCGGCTTCGTCGCCATTGCCCTGGTCGGCCGAAAGCAAACGAGCTTCCGGCCGCGTCGTGTCGACCTCGACCCAGACATCGGGCAAATCGCCGCCGACCGGCGTCGGGCTGCGCAGTCCGGTCGTCGTTTCGACCACCACGCGGAAACCATATATCCCTTCGCCTTTCACCTTCACCGGCATGGGACTGCGGCAATCCTCGTCGAGTCCATAGCTTTTCCACGTGCGTCCGCCGTCGGTGGTCATCCAGAGCTCCACCTGATCGACACCGGCGGACCCGACGGCCTCGACGTCGTAGATCAACTCGAAACGAGGCTTGTTGACCAGGTGCGGCTGCACACCGGGCGGGAGCGTTTCTTCGTTGCCCGGCCGAGGCGTCGACGGTCCATTCGGCAATTCGCCCAGTCGCTCCACCTCGGAACGGTACGAGGCGTTCGACAAGTTGCGTCTGGCCGCAGGCGCCGGCGATTGTTCTGGGCCATGTGAATTACCTGCCAGCGGCGGGCTTTCTTCGGCGGTCCACTCGGGAGTGGTCGTCTTGGGATACGAGGGGGGCGCCGCAGGCCGTGGGCTGACCGGCTCGGTTACCTCGGTGAACTTCGACGACATCTCCGGCGGACCATCACGGTCGGCGCCTTCGGTGTGACCGACGGCAGCGACGGTGGGCGGCGTGACGGGCTGTTCTTTCACCGTATGATTGCCCGCTTCGTCATTAACCTCTGCACGCAGCACGATGGGCGTCGCCTGTTCGCGGATGGCCAGCACAAAGGCCGTCTCTCCGCGCAAGTTGGCCGGCTCGTCAGGCGTGCCGGTGCGATCGACGGCGATTCGCTGCCACTGGGCGCCGGGCGTAGTGGCGCGGTATTCGAGCCTGAAGCTCTCGGCCTTCAGGTGCTGGTCGGCCACGTGCCAGCGAATGATGACTTCTCCGTCCTCGATCCGCGCGTCGATCTCGACCACGGGCGGATTCGTATCGACCACCACCTTGAGCTCAGGTGTGGGCGGCCCTTGAGGGAGGTATTTGCCCGACGCATACTTCGTGCGCGGCATAAACCAGTATTCGCCGTCGGCCGAGGCGCGAAATAAAACCTTGCCGTCCGATGGCTTGGCCACGCCGACCACTTCCCAGGTAGTGCCCTGATCGGCGCTGGCGTGCAGTTCCACCTCGCGCGGCTCGTCCTTGCTCGACGACGCCGAAGGAACCTGGAAACGGACGTAAAACCGGGTGTCTTTGGTGGCAATGGACTTGGCCGTTTGCGCCGCCTCGGCAAGATGCACCGAGAGCGCGAGCACCGTAGCCAAGCCTGCGAACCGCGGCAACCGAGTCTGCATACTCTTGGTATCGGTTGCATTACTCGCGTCGCTTGAGCAGCCTCTTCCGCAAACGTCGACCGCGCAGACAAGGCAAACTGGCAAAGCATCGAGGATGAAAACGCACGGCCGCTCGCCTGTGGCGAGCGGGAGGCGTAAGCACCTCGGTACAGCCGAACCATTTTGGCAGGTTTAACCCTCGACGTGCGTCTTTGTGTGTCTCCTTATCCCCGTGTCTCCTTGTCTGCATATCTATCCTTCGCACCATTGCCCCGTGACCATCCAGGCATACTACTCTTCGCCCGGCACCGAAAGTGGTTGGCCGTTGTCCTTTACACCCAGGGAAAGCAGGAAAGGCGCCGCACGCTGGGCCCAGGCTTCCGGGCTCGGATAGCTCGCAGCGTCGTCACCGAAACACGTGCGCAACATGTCAGTGTCGATGACGCCGGGATTGAGCGGCACGGCCGCCATGCCGCGGGGAAGTTCTTCGGCAAGGGCCCGCGTCAGCCCCTCGATGGCCCATTTCGTGGCGCAGTAGGGCGCGACCTCGGGCGATACCGATCGTCCCCAGCCCGAGCTGAAGTTCACGATCACGCCCCGTTTCTGCGCGAGCATCGGCGGCAAAAAATGCCGCAGCACGTTGGCCACGCCCGCTATATTGACCGCCAGCAGTTGATCGAATTCCTCAGCCGGCACCTCCCACAACCGCCGGTTGCGGTTCACCAGCGCCGCGTTGTTAATCAGCAAGTCGGGCACAAAAGCTTGCTTCTCAGCCTCTTTGGCCCAGCGCTTCACGTCGCCTTCTCGGCTGACATCGACGGCGTCGAATCGGTGCGGCGCGGGCCAGCGGCGGCGCAGCTTGCCGAGCGCCGCCTCATCGCGTGCGCATCCCCACACGATATGCCCGCCGTCGATGAAACGCGCTGCCATCGCCAGACCTAGGCCACGGCTGACACCGGTCAGCAATATTTTCCGCTGCATATAGCCGCCTCGCGACATAGCCTCTCATTTTGACTTTTGCGATTTGTATTTTGCATTTTGACTTTTCCTGAACCAACTAGGGCGGCCGCTCCAAGTCAAATCGCAAAATACAAAAGTCAAAAGCCAAATCCGACGGGTTGGACGCCGGCCAGTATAGCCGGCGAGCACTGCACGGCGAAATAAGGCCCGCTCGGTTGCCATGCTGCATGGCGGTTGCTTATACTGAGGCAGGGGTTGGCGGCGAAACGCTCCCCACTCAGTTCGCCTGGCGACGTCGGTTCTATGAATGCGATGTCGCCCGGTCCCGCCTCGTGACATTCCAAGCCCTCATAGGGTGATCGTATGCTCGGCCAGATCGTTTTGGCAGTTTGCCGTCCTTATCGAATTTTCTGTGTGCTCGCCACACTCTTGATGGCCGCGAGCCCGCTCGTGGCCGATGACGCAAAGGTCAGCTATTTCAAGCAGATCCGGCCCATCTTTCAGGAACATTGCCAGGGCTGCCATCAACCAGCCAAGCGGTCGGGCGGCTTCGTGATGATGACGGTCGCCGAAATGCAAAAGGGCGGCGACAGCGGCGAGCCGGCCTTCACGCCCGGCAATCCCGACAAGAGCCTGCTCGTCGGCCAGATCGTACCCGATGGCAACGACCCGCCGGCCATGCCGAAAGGTCAGGAACCGCTCAAGCCGGAAGATGTGGAGCTGGTTCGCCGCTGGGTGATGGAAGGGGCCGTCGACGATACGCCATCCATGCCCGAAACAATCGTCGACATGGAGCATCCGCCGGCCTATACCCTGCCGCCGGTGCTCACGTCGCTTGAGTTTTCGCCCGATGGGTCGCTATTGGCAGTGTCGGGGTATCACGAAGTCCTCTTGCACAAGGCCGACGGCAGTGAACTGGTTGCTCGGTTAGTTGGCATTTCGGAACGGATCGAGTCGGCCCGCTTTTCGCCGGACGGCAAACGGCTGGCGGTGACGGGCGGCTCGCCGGGCCGTTTTGGCGAGGTCGAGATTTGGGATGTGGAGAAACGGGCGCTCCTGGTATCGACGCCGGTCACCTATGACACCGTCTATGGGGCAAGTTGGTCGTCGGACGGCACGAAGGTGGCCTTCGGCTGCGGCGACAACACCGTGCGAGCGATCGACGCGGCCACTGGCAAACAGATTCTCTACCAGGGCGCCCACAGCGACTGGGTGCTCGACACTTGCTTCTCAACCGACAACTCGCACATCGTTTCGGTCAGCCGCGACGGCTCGATGAAGCTCACCGACGTGGCCACGCAGCGTTTTGAAGACAACATCACCAGCATTACCCCCGGCGCCCTTAAAGGCGGGTTGATCGTCGTCCGCCGCAACGCCAAGAGCGACGAGCTCTTGATTGGCGGCTCGGACGGCGTGCCCAAGATTTATCAGATGTACCGCACCAAGGCCCGCCAGATCGGCGACGACTTTAATCGCATTACACGGTTCAATGCCGAACCTGTGCCCGGCCGCGTTTTCGCCGCCGAATACAGCCCCGACATGACCAAGGTAGCCATCGGTTCCTCAAGCGACGGCCGCGGCGAGGTGCGGCTGCTGAACGAGGCCGACGGCAAGACGATCCGCAAGTTTGCCGACCAGAACGGCGCAATCTACTCGCTAGCCTGGCGGCCCGATGGCAAGTTGCTCGCGGTCGGCGGCTTTGACGGCAAAGTGAGGTTTTTTGATCCCGAAACAGGGACGATGATAAAAGAGTTCGTGCCCGTGCCAGTCACCACCCTGGCCGCGGCGCAGTAACGATAACAGCGACGGACGCCCGCGGTCGTTTAACCGGCCGCCAACGGCGCCCGCGAGCGTCGCCATGAGGAAACGGTAGCTTTTAAGCTCGACCCGACAAACGAACCAACGTCCACGGGCGCCGTCGGCTACCGGTTAAACGACCGACGGGGGCATCCATTATTAAGGACCGACCGATGAAGTTGTCTGGCGTTTATCTGTTGATAGGACTCTTTGTTTCGCTTGCCTGTACCGCGGCTCTGGCCGAAGAGGCCGCGGGTCGCGCGCCGGAAAAACTGCCGGAGGGCCGTTCGCTGACGCGCATCGAGGCGCTGCCGGCCGCGGTCGATCTGAAGCATCCCTACGATTATCGCCAATTACTCATCACGGGCGAGCTCGATAGCGGTGAGCGCGTCGACGTTACCCGACTTGTGCAAGCCGAAGTGCCCGAGGCGGTCGCTTCGCTTTCGCCTACCGGCCAAGTGCGGCCCAAGGCCGACGGCGCCGGTGAATTAAAGCTCTCGCTCAACGGACAAACGGTGGTCGTACCCGTCACCGTCAGCGGGCTAACGCAGCCTTACCCGGTCAGCTTCGTGCGCGACGTGCAGCCGGTACTCTCGAAGCTGGGTTGCAACCAGGGCACCTGCCACGGTGCGGCCCAAGGCAAGAACGGCTTTAAACTCTCGTTGCGCGGTTACGATCCGCTCTTCGACCATCGCGCCCTGACCGACGACCTGGCCGGCCGACGCTTCAACCGCGCCGCACCCGATCAGAGCCTGATGCTGCTCAAACCGACCGGCGCCGTGCCGCACGTCGGCGGCGTGCTCACGCATCGCGGCGAGCCGTACTACGATCTGTTGCGGGCATGGATCGCCGATGGCGTGAAGCTCGATCTCGAAACGCCGCGCGTAACGAGCATCGACATTTTCCCCAAGAGCCCCGTAATTCCACTGCCCGCCATGCGGCAGCAGCTTGTGGTGCTGGCTACATACAGCGACGGCCGCGTGCGCGACGTGACGGCCGAGTCGTTCATCGAAAGCAGCTCGACTGAGAAGATCGAGGTCGATAAGCAGGGACTGGCCACGGCCGTGCGCCGCGGCGAGGCCGCCATGCTGGCCCGCTATGAAGGCGCTTACGCCGCCACCACGGTGATCGTCATGGGCGACCGCAGCGGCTTCGCCTGGCAAGATACGCCGACGAATAATCACGTCGACGAGCTGGTCTACAACAAGCTCAAGAAGACGCGCATCCTGCCCAGCGGCTTGTGCAGCGACGCCGAATTTATCCGCCGCATCTATCTCGACCTGCTCGGCATTTCGCCTTCCGCCGACCAGGTACGGGCATTTCTGGCCGACACCCGCGACGCCAAGACGAAGCGCGACGAGCTGGTCGATCGCCTGATCGGCAGTCCTGAATACGTCGAAAACTGGACGAACAAATGGGCCGACCTGTTGCAGGTGAACCGCAAGTTCCTGGGCGAAGAAGGAGCGTGGGCCTTCCGCAACTGGATCGAGCAGGCCGTGGCCAGCAACATGCCTTACGACAATTTCGTCTATACGGTGCTCACCGCCAGCGGCTCGACGCTCGACAATCCGCCGGCCGCCTATTACAAGGTGCTGCGTGAGCCGGGCGACGTGATGGAAAACACCACGCAGCTCTTCCTGGCCGTGCGCTTCAACTGCAACAAGTGCCACGACCATCCGTTCGAGCGTTGGACGCAAGACCAGTACTATCACCTGGCAGCCTACTTTGCTCAGATCGGCCGCAAGCCCGCGCCGGAATACGCCGGCCGCAACATCGGCGGCACGGCCGTCGAGCAGCCGTTGCCGCTGGTCGAGGTGGTGTTTGACAAGAACGGCGGCGACGTGACGCACATTCGCACCGGGCAAGTCGCCGGGCCGCAGTTCCCCTACACTCACCCTGGCCAGGTTCCCGAACAGGCCAACCGCCGCGAGCAGCTTGCCCGTTGGATCACGTCCAAAGACAACCCCTACTTCGCCAAGAGCTACGTGAACCGCATCTGGGGCTATCTGCTCGGCGTGGGCATCATCGAGCCCTTGGACGACATCCGGGCGGGTAACCCGCCGACCAACCCCGAGCTGCTCCAACGGCTGACCGACGATTTTATCTCCAGCGGCTTTAACGTGCAGGAGCTCTTCCGCACGATCTGCAAGTCGCGGGTCTATCAGCACTCGCTGGCCACCAACGAATGGAACAAGGACGACGAGATCAACTACTCGCACGCCTTGGCCC
>DASSFG010000875.1:0-18056 GCA_035694685.1 Pirellulales bacterium | reverse complement strand
TGTTCTCGAACTGGGGAATGTCGAGCAGGACGATATCGCCCAGCTCGGCGGCTGCGCACCAATGCGCGGTCGTGGCGCCGACGTTGCCAGCGCCGATGACGGTAATCTTCGCGCGTCGCATGGGGCTCCTCGTGGTTTCTGGTGAGTTTCCGGTCCGCCGGGCGCACCCGACGCATCGCTGTCCGTGAGTATGCGTCTGCGGGAAAGCAAGTCAAGGGGCCGTCGACAACGTCCGCTGTAAGGTCGCCCCGTCCAGCGGAAATCTGGTAAGCTGGCGTTATGGGACCGAGCGATCGCCATCCGGTTCTCGCATTTGGTCGCGGGTGCGGGTGGTTACTGATGTTCGTCTGGAGCTGTGGCTGGTCCGTAACGCTCCTATTCGACGCGGCGATTGCTCGGACGACGTTCAAGCAACTGCAAGCACTCACGTTCGCTACCGTCGATGGCAGGGTCATCGACAGCCGGATTGTCGAAAGCCCTGGTGAAATTACGACCTACCAGGCAAAGCTTCAGTATCGCTACGCCGTTGGGGGACGAGAATGGACGGGCGATCGCTATCGCCATTCGTTGGCCGCCTTAGAGCTTCGGCACGCCGAGCGGATCGTGGTGGCTTACCCAACGGGCGCGAAAACGACCGTCTATTACAATCCGGCCAACCCGGCCGAATCGTTGCTCAGCCCAGGTCTCGCGGCGGAGGACTTTTTCGGCGTGCTGTGCTTGACGCCGTTTAACATCGTCATGGTCGGATCGTGGATATTGACGGCACGGATGCTGCGCGGGCGTCGCGGTACCGTCTCCGCTGATTTGCAAGTTCTTGACGACGGCAGCCAGCTTCGCGCGCGCCCACCGAGACTGGAGGCGCTCGGCGCCGCGTCACTGCTGGCGCTGCCTGTGTCGCTGCTGTCCATCGTCGCGATCGGTGTCACAGTCGGCGCCGTTCCTTCAGGCGCGGCCGTCGCGGTCGCCTGGGGGGCGGTGATCGTCGCTGCCCGTTTTGGGTACCGCGCGGCGCATCCCGCGCATCAGGAGCTCAAGATCGATCGCGTAGGCGGCACACTGACGTTGCCAGGTCGTTCTTGGCGCGATCCGGCCGTCCCCATTCCTCTCTCGGAGATTGTCGATATCCGCTTGCGCGAAGATCCGGTCAGGAACTCCGAAAACAAGTTTGAGCGAGTGTATTCGTGTGCTGTTTTGTGGGTGAACAAAGAGGGAAAAACGGCCGAGGCGACCTGGCTAGAGCAGTCCGCCCGTTCAAGCACCGAGCAATTGGTGGCCTGGCTTCGCGAGCAGTGCTTGCGGCCGTGAGCGCCCTAGCGTTGCGAACATGCGGCAAATAGCCGGCGGGCCTCCAGCACATAAAATCTTGCTGCTGCCCCCGATACTTCGCGGCCCTTTCGTTTTCTCTGTTCCTCTTCGATAACCCGGAGCAACCGTTGCATGCGCACCTACCGCGAGGAGCACGCCTGTTGTACTTTTAAGTACCGGTGGCCTCTCCTCTGATCCAGGCAGGGGTTTAGGCCGCCGCGTGCCGGCGTTAACGCGTGATGCTGGGTCTCGACCTCCAGCGGCTTCGTTCAGAGCACGTCAGCCAACAGGAGAAGAGGCCACCGGTACTCCGTCACGTCCACGGTCGAACGAATGCGGCCCGACCATGGCGGCCATAACCGCAAGCTTTTCAGCCCTGCGCTCCGCGGAACCACTAATTATCGTTCAGACCTGCGCGGTGCATCCCCCGCTTCGACACGGCGGAGCCAGATTTCGCGCCAGTAGGGATAGGTGCTTCGTGGGCAAAGCCGGTGATACAACGCGCGGCAGACGACGCCGTCAAGAATAATGCAATCGCCCGGTATTGAGCGCAACTCGCCGGTCTTCTCGTCGATGAGCTTGCTCACGCGGCGCAGCACGCGGAACCGCTGCCCGCAGTAGGGCACCATTTCAGGGTCAAACGTCAGGCCGCGATTCTTACCCTGTGCATCGAGCGTGGCCAGAATTTCGGCGTGGCTTTTGACCTCCACCCACTCGCCGGCTTGCAAGCCGAGTTGCTCGCACGGCGTCTTGACGAGGCGGCCGACCGTCCGCGGATAAGCGGGCCGGTTCATGGCCCGCAAGAAACGATTGTACGTCGATACCGCGATCGCGCTCAACACCTGCCACCAGGTCGCACCATTGGCGCGCACGTCACATGCATATTGTTTGGGTGCAAAGACCGATAGCGGGTAGGTAGCCCGGTGCAGCTCCGTCGCCTGACAGCGGTACCTCGCGGCGCCATCGGTGGCCGCCCGCTCGCGAAGCCAAGCATCCGCCGCGGAATCGATTGCCGGAACATGGCCTGCCGCGTCGCCGCGCTCGCTGGTGTGCGCATCGAGGGGCTTGAGCCACGCTTCTTTCCAGAAGAATAGGCAGCCAGCCTGACAACCGCCATGCGCGCTGCCGTCGCAGCGCAGCATGTCGAGGTGTACGACGCGGTCCATCCCCCGCAAGCCGGTCCATTCAATCGTGTCGCAAGTCTTATGGGCCCGTCGATAAACGCGGAACCGCCCTCCGCAAAAAGGCAGCATTTCGGGCATGAAGGGCAACCCTTCCAGCGCGCCATCCTCGTTCAGAGTGGCGAGAATCTCGGTGGCCGATCGCACTTCGATGAAATCGCCGGGCATCAGTTCGGTAGCGTCGGTTGGCACGTAACCATAATAGCGTGGGGGGCAACGATTTCATTCGCTTGTATGCACCGCGTCGCTGACAAGCGCAATGGGACGCCCGCGCTAGCCGCTGGCTCGCGGTTAAACGATCGAAGAAGCCGCAGCAATGGCCCCGAATTCAAAGCGGTTTGACGGCCTGGAGGTGACGGCATACAACTAGCAATGGCGTCGGCGACCGATGAGGGGCCCTCGCAATGGGGACCTGCGAACCTGGTCAGGGGAGAAATCCAGCAGCCATAAGCAGTCAGCCCTTTGTGCGGCGGGCCTCTCATCGGTAGCCGACCCTATTTTGGATTTTGGATTTTCGATTTTGGACTGATCGAGCCAAATCCAAAATCGAAAATCCAAAATCCAAAATCACCATGCCTGCCCTCACCACCGATCATCCGGGCGAATACGTCGTCGTGGCGCGGCGCTACCGTCCCCAAACTTTCGCCGAGCTGGTGGGCCAGCAACACGTGGCCCAGGCGCTGGCCGGGGCGATTGCCACGAATCGCGTAGGCCATGCCTACCTGTTTACCGGCGCCCGCGGCGTGGGAAAGACGTCGTCGGCCCGTATCCTGGCCAAGGCGCTGAACTGCGTGCAGGGCCCCACCGCCACGCCTTGCAATGAGTGCGATATCTGCCGCGGTATCAGTTCGGGCGACGACGTCGACGTGCTGGAAATCGATGGCGCCAGCAACCGCGGCATCGACGAGATGCGGCAACTCCGGCAGAACGTTAACGTGCGGCCCAGCCGTGCCCGGTTCAAAATTTATATCATCGACGAAGTTCACATGCTCACCAAAGAGGCCTTCAACGCCTTGCTGAAGACCTTGGAAGAGCCGCCCGAGCACGTGAAGTTCATCTTTTGCACCACCGAGCCCGAAAAGATACCGATCACCATCCTCTCGCGTTGCCAGCGGTTCGATTTCGCCGGCATTCAAACCAGGTCGATTGCCGATCGCTTGCAGCAGATCGTCGAGGCTGAGGGAGTCGAGGCCGACCCGGCCGCGCTCGAGGCCATCGCCAGGCGCGCGGCCGGTTCCATGCGTGACAGTCAATCGCTGCTCGAGCAACTTTTAGCGTTTGGCGGGCAAAAACTTACGCTGGATGACGTAAACCGCATGCTGGGCACGGCGGGCGACCGCCGCCTCGTCGAATTGGCCGGGCATCTCGTGGCCCGCGATGCCGCAGCCGCCTTGGCCGATCTCGATCGCGCCTTGGCTGAAGGGGCCGATGTAGGCCCGTTGCTGGATCAGCTTTTGGGCTATTTTCGCGACGTCATGGTCACGGCGGCAGGCGGCCCGGCGGAGTTGATGTTGTATAGCTCACCCAGCGACCACATGGCGGTCGAATCCGTGGGACGAAGTCTGGGGGTCGAAACGGTGCTGGCTGTCATGCAGATTCTCGACCACACCCTGGCCCGGCTGCGATATAGCACGCACGGACGCATTCTTGCCGAGTTGGCATTAGTGCGTATCTGCCGGTTGGAAGATCTCGAAGCGCTTTCGGGGCTGATCGGTCAGTTGCGCGACGGAGAAGTTCCCAGCTTGCAGGCCCGGGCGTCGGCCAAGGGCCTGCCATCGCCCGCGGCCCCTCGGACTGCTGACGAAGCAAAAAAAAAACCGCTCGCCGAAGTAGGTAGGGCGGCGGCCGAGACTCCGGTTGCCGACGACGGTCGACCGGCTGAGCTATGCACCAAGCACGACAAGGAGACAAGGGGACTTGGAGACAAGGAGAGTGACGGGGTAGCGCCGTTGGCGACTTTGTCTGCCGGCACGGCGCCGGCAACTGTCGAAACAACAAACTCAAAGAATCCGGCCGTCGCCGTGACAACCGAAGTCTGGGGCCAAGTTGTTCAGCAGCTTGGAGATATGCTCGCAGAAATGGCCCGGTGCGTGGCACACGTAGCAATTTCTGCGCCCAACCGGCTAGTCGCATCTTTCCCGGAGAAGTATACTTCTTGTAAAGCGTACTGCGAACGGCCGGAGAACCTCTCAAAGCTAGAGCAGGCTTTGGCCCAGACAATAGGGCAGAGACTGCGTTTGGAGTTCGACCTGGTGCCCGACGGATCGGCCGTGGTAGAGGTTCGGCCGGCCCAACCCACTGCCACTCCTCAGCAACGTCTGCTGGAAAAGGCCGAACATCCGCTGGTGCGCAGGGCCGCCGAGCTCTTCGGGGCGTATCCGGTGCGGGTGGAAGAGGGCTAGCTGGTTCAGGAGGGTTTGCGGATGGAAAGACGAGGAATGCAATGTTTGGATCAATAGGAAATTTAACGTCGCTCATCAAGCAAGCCCGGCAACTTGAAGGACGGCTGGCCGGGGTGGGTGAAGAGTTGCGGGCAAAACGGGCCACCGGCGTCGCCGGCGGCGGGCTCGTTGAGTTGGAGGTGAACGGCCTCGAAGAAGTGCTCCGCTGCAAGATCGACCCCAGCCTGGTGTCGGCCGGAGACCTTGAATTGCTGGAAGACCTCGTCTGCGCGGCTGCCAACCAGGCTATCGCCAAAGCGAAGCAGCTTCACGCCGAAGCCATGCGGAATCTGGCGGGCGGATTTGGGGTGCCGGGCGTGGATGAGGCCCTGGCCAGCATCAGCCGGGGGCACCCGCCCGCGGGACCTCTCCCCGACGGAGAGGAAGACGCGGAAGGATGACGCGCCGTGACGGTGTTGACGGAATCGGTGACCAAGCTGGTTGACGAGTTTGCCAAGCTGCCCGGCATCGGAAAGAAATCGGCCGAGCGGCTAGCGTACCACGTGCTAAGGGTGCACAAGGCGGAAGCGCTGGCCCTGGCCGACGCCATCCGCAACGTCAAGGAAAACGTGCGGTACTGCCGCACCTGCTTTAACTTGGCGGAAGGCGATGAGTGCGCCTTGTGCCTCGACCCACGGCGCGACCGTACGACGTTGTGCGTGGTGGAGCAGCCCCGCGACTTGATGGCGCTGGAACAGGCCGGCAGCTATCGCGGTCTGTATCACGTGCTGCTGGGTCGAATTGCTCCGTTGGAGGGCATCGGGCCCGATCAGTTGACCATCGTGGCGCTCGTCGAGCGGGTGCGCAGCGGGGGTTTTCGCGAGGTAATTATGGGTACGAACCCCACGCTCGAAGGTGACGGCACCGCCCTATACATCTCGAACCAATTACAAGACGTGCCCGTAGAGATCACGCGGCTGGCCCGCGGAATTACGACCGGCAGCGTGCTAGAGTTTGCAAATAAGGAGATCCTGGCCGACGCCCTGGCCGGAAGACAGAAATTCTAAGGATGAGGGATGAAGGATGAGGGACAACATAAGGATGAGTGATGGCCGAAGGCCATCTCTTAACCTTCATCTCTCATCCTTCATCGCCCAGCCTGAATCCTGAACCCTGAACCCTGAACCCTGCTTATGCGATTATCATTCGGCCAAGAAATGAAGATGGTCCAGCAGCAAAAGCTGGCCCCGCGGATGATCCAGTCGATGGAGATTCTGCAACTGCCCATCATGGCGTTGGAAGAGCGCATCGAGCAGGAGATCGCCGAAAACCCTTGTCTGGAGCGGGCCGATTCTGATCCCGATCTGCCTGACGAGCAGCTCGAGCAGGTGAACCCAGACGCCCCCACCTCCGACGAAAAGGAACTGGTCGTCGACGAAACGAAGAACAACGAAGACGACTTCGAGCGGCTTTTGAACCTGGACGAAGAGTGGCCCGACACTTTCGATGAGCGTCCGCGGCCGAGCAGCACGCGGCTGGCGGAAGAAGGCGACCGCAAACACGACGCGATGGCCAACATGGTCGCCCGGCCGCAGTCGCTGCACGACTACCTGCGCGATCAGTTGGGCTGGTTCGACCTCGACGCGCGCACCCGCGCCATGTGCGAACGAATCATTTACAGCCTCGACACCAACGGCTACCTGCCTGTGAGGCTCGAAGAGCTGATTGACCCCACGGCGGGTCCCGACGAGTTGCCGGTTGCCAAGCGCGCGTTGGCCGTCATTCACAAGCTCGACCCGCCGGGCGTCGGCGCCCGCGATCTGCGCGAGTGCCTGCTCTTGCAGCTTATGCCCGGCATGCACTGTTACGAGCAGCTCCGCACCTTGATCTCTAGCCACCTGGAAGATCTGGAGCACAACCGTTTGCCCGTGATTGAGCGCCGCACCGGCTATTCGATGGACCTGATCCACGAGACGCTGGCCGAGTTGCGGAAACTGAATCCGAAGCCAGGCGCCATTTTCGGCGACGTGCATGCGCCGACGGTAACGCCCGACGTATTCTTGGAGGTGACCGACGAAGGCAAATACAAGGTGCTGCTGGAAGACGGCCGCCTGCCGACCTTGTTCATCAGCCCCTATTACCGCAAACTGCTGCAGCAGGGCAAAGCCACCGACGCCGAGCGCGAGTGGATCAAGCGTAAAGTGAACTCGGCGCAGTGGCTCATCGACTCGATCGAGCAGCGCCGCAACACGCTCACTCGCGTGGCGCAGGCGATCGTCGACCATCAAACGGAGTTTCTCAATAAAGGCCCTGAACACATCGAGCCGTTGAAGATGCAACAGATCGCCGACAAGGTGGGCGTACACGTCACCACCGTGAGCCGCGCGGTCGACGACAAATGGATTCAAACGCCGCGTGGCATCTTTCCGCTGAAGCGTTTCTTCGGGGGCGGCACGGTGAGCGCGTCGGGCGAAGAAGTAGCCTGGGACACGGTGCGGCTCAAGCTGCAAGAGGTTATCGATCACGAAGACAAGCAGAACCCCTACAGCGACGACGAGCTGGTCAAAGAGCTGGCCAAGCATGGCTTAACTGTGGCCCGCCGCACGGTGACCAAATACCGCAAGGCGATGAACATTCCCAGCTCGCGCCAACGGCGCGACTGGACGATTGCGGGCGATGTACCGGTGACAGCCGCGGAAGCGGAGGAGCCCGTTGCCGCACAATTGCCGGCGGGAGAATCGGCGTCAAACGTGGAAGCGCCATCGGCGAGCGGAAACGGACATCATGCCACGCCGACGCACGAAACAACTGAGCCACTTGTGGCCGCGATGGACCCGGAGTCGCAAGACGGCGCCGCGCTCGAGCCGAACCGCGTAGTTCAAGAAGGATAATCGCCTGGGAGTGCGGCAATTGATTGCCGCTTCCCTAGTGCTGTGTCAGCCGTGGATTGATGAATGGTGGCGAGTATAGCGTAGGGTGGGACGAGCCACCCAGAGGGTACCCGGAGTCCCACCATGATCCCACAAGGTGGTGGGACTCGCTTCACTCGTCCCACCCTACGACTGCCAACCCGCGGTGTGGATCGACGTGGATCTACTGCACCGTCTCGCCGACCTTATGAAGTTGGCGGAGCTCGTCCAATTCATTACTAAGTCGATGCCGCAATGGGCTTTCGGCACGCAACTCGTCGAGCAGACCTTCGGCCCTGACGAAAGTGTCAGCCGTAATCTCCGTTTTCACGAACAGTTTGCGCCAACTGCGAGAGACTTCTTGTTCCGTGAGCAATTTTGCACCTTTCACGTAGGGAGCCTTGCCTATCACTTCATTCTACGAACCCTTGCGTGCCACGCAATAGGTCAACCGAAGCCGCCCGGAGATTGAGCAGTAACCTCGAGCTGCGAAAGTGCAAATTATGGGCGTGAGCGGAAGGCGAAACCGGTGGTAACCCGCGTCACCGCCCGATAGCAGGAGCAAGTAGATGGCGACGGCGAGAATCAGTAAAGCCGCGCGGTTCTGCAGGGCGCCGCCAACGCCGACCGCTGCCAAGGTGAGATACACGAGTAGCACGGCAGCCAACAGAGCATGAACGGCCAGTACCAAGGGCCGTTGCGATGCCGCGTTGGTCAGCCGCCGCCACAAGGTTGGAGTACCGCGAGCTGGCTCCGGGTTTGCACTTGGTATGCCGAAAAAACTTAGCCAGGCGTTGCGGCCGGAATCAGTCAGTGTGTGCACGACGCCTGCAAAGTGTAGCTGCATCCAGGCGAGCGGATGGGTGCGAATGATTTCGCTGGCTTGTTGTCGCAAGAAGCGGTATCGGCGGGCCGCCGGCCAGTCGGCCTGCTCAGGGTGCTGCCGCAGGTATTTCGACAAGTCCGTTTCGCCGGCTTCGACACGTGCCCGATTGCGCTGGGCCGGGCCAATGCCTTGTTGCTCGGCAAGGACGGGCAAGGCTTCGTAATAATAGAGATTCACGTCGGAAATCGCGGAGAAGCCGGCGTAGCCTACCGCCAGCCAGTTGCGGACTTGCCACGGCACAAGCAAAGCCATTGAAAGGCCGGCGAATGCCAGGGCTTGCAAGCAAAGGCGTTTGCGATCGCTTACCTGCCGCCAACCGACGACCACTAGCGCCAGCGCGACCCAAAGCGGCAGAAAGTAGGCAATTGGCCGCACGTAGGCAGCGACCGATACCACGATCGCCGCGGCGATTAGCTCACGCCAGCGGCGCGACGACGCATAGCTGGCCAGTAAACAGCAAGCCGACGCAACGCAGGTGGTAAACAGGGTCTCGCTCAACAGCTTGCTGGCATAAATGATCGAAATCGGCTCGCAGGCCAAGAGCCACGCGGCGGTGAGCGCGATGGTGCGGTTGCCAAAGACTGCGAGCGAGGTGCGATAGGCGAGCCAAACGCTCAAGCAGGCGAGCAAGCTCTGCAAGCCAATGGTTATTGCCTCAACATGCCCCACAGCAATGCCCGGCATCAGCAGCAACGGATAGCCGGGTGTGCGCACGATTTCCGCTTCGCCCCCAACCGCAAAACGCCCCGTTTTCAACCACTCGTCCGCCACGCGCAAATAACCCTCCGTATCGGGCTCACGAAACTGCGGCTCGGGCTGGGCGACGGCCAGCGCAAAAAGAGGGAAGGAGATACGCAGAGCCAGCGCCGTGGCAAGGACGGCGCAGACATCCCATTTGCGGTTAGCTGTTGAACCTCCGTCGCCGTGGGACATAAAATCAGTCCCCGAACGCAGACTGTTGTGCCCACGGGCAAACGCACATGGCCCTTAGCCTATACAAAAACATCTATGCCTCCGGTTCAGTTCCCGTCGGATGGAAGCCAGTGCGCGGAGGGAGCCTGAAGTATCCTGTCCGCAACGCAGCGGTGCTGACCGCCTTAAGATCCATGTTACCTGGATCCTGGCAGAAAGTGATCAAGCGTGGTAATTTTGGTGAGGTTCACTACTTCGAGCATGCATCCGGCCATGTAGCCGGCGTTAAATTCATTCCATGAAGCAGAATCATTCTTGGCGACTGGAGTTGGAATCGCTTTTCAATGGCCTTGCCAAGCCCCAGAAGCTAGCGGTCTTCGCCGGACTAAATCTGGCAATGCTAGCCTCCGTCGAAAGCAAAGCAGCGACCCTTTCCGACGTGACCGCGGGCTTTTACCACGCCGCCAATTGCCTATACGTCAAGCGCTCGATGAAAAACAAGGACGCTAATGAGTTGATGAGCCGCGGTGTGCAACTGGCCGATCTATTCGATGCGCTTTCGCAGCGACGAGCTGAAGCTGAACTGAAGCGAGAGCTGCACGCCATGCGAGCCATTTGTTACAAGATGCTGGCCATCGACGACCGGCAAGCCGCCTGAAGACGTTGTAGGTCAGGCTTTCCAGCCTGACGGCGTCAGGCTAGGAAGCCTGACCTACGTAAACGGCGAACGCTTCATATTTGGCCAGCGCGGTATCGGTTGAGACGTCAGCGATTCTCGATGCGGTACAAGTGCGTGCCGCTACGGAGAAAGATCGCCTTCCCCGAAACAGCCAAAGAAGCGAGCGTGTCGCCCTCGATGCGGTTGGCGGCCAGTTCGCGATATTCTTTTCCCGGTTCGATCACGGTCGTCAGCCCGTGTTCGTTCGTAACGTAGATTTTGCCGTCCGCGAACAGCGGCGAGGCGGAATAGTTGCCGGCCAACCGCTTTTGCCAGTGCTGCTCCCGGCTCTTGGCATCGAGGCAGCTTGCGATACCCTGATCGCTCACCAAATACAGCTCTTCGCCCACCAGCAACGGCGAGGGGTTCAGCGGCGCTCCCTTTTGCAGCTTCCAGATGACATGGCTCTCGGTGACGTCGCCCTGGCCGTCGGGCCGGACCGCGTAGAGCCAAGGAGTATCGTAGCCGCTGGCAAGAAACACCAACCCCTGGCCATAAACCGGCCGCGGCACTTCCGAGTAGCCGTCGTAGCGCACACGCCAGATCTCCTTGCCCGAGTCAGGTTCATAAGCGATCGCTTGATCTCCGCCCGTGCTGATGAGCTGGTCTTGGCCACCGACGTTGATCACCAAGGGCGTGGAATAGGCCATGCGGCCTTTGCGGTTGCTTTTCCAGCGCATCTTGCCGGTGTGCTTATCGAGTGCCGCCACATATTCGACGTCGACGCCGTCGCAGCTCACGATCAATAGGTCGTGATAGAGCACGGGCGAACCGGCCGGCCCGTGGCCATGACTATACTTAAGCTCGTTATTCCGCCACACGACGTCGCCGGCGGTCGTCAGGCAGGCCGTGCCGAGGTCGCCAAAATGAACGTACACGCGTCCCTGCTCCAAGATGGGCGTCGGCGAGGCATAGCTGTTTTTCTTGTGAATGCTGCCCGGTTCGTCAGCACGAAAAACTTCGACGTCGTGCAACGTCTCACCGCTCGACTCCGCGATGCAAACCGCCCTCAGCGAATGTCCGTCGTCGAGCGCCGTGGTCAGCCAGATTTGCCCATCGGCGATGACAGGCGACGACCATCCCAGCCCGGCCACGGGCGTTTTCCAGGCAATGTTTTCCGATTCGCTCCACTTGATGGGCAAGTCCCGTTGCGTGGCGTGCCCCTGGCCGTCAGGCCCGCGAAACTGGGGCCATTCGTCGGCCGCCGAGCTACGGCATACCAGTGCAATACAGCCGAACAATAACGAACGAATCATCGCTACGATCTTTCTTCTTCCGGTAAGCGAGGTCAGCATTGCGCGTTAAATAACCTCCCAAAGTGATTTGACACTACCGGGAGGCTTACGCCTCCCGCTCGCCACAGGCGAGCGACACGCGTCAGCGTGTCGGTGGTGTTTGATTTTTAACCGGCGTCGCGCCTCATAGCGGTAGCCAATTGTTTGTATTACCGGGAGGCTTACGCCTCCCGCTCGCCACAGGCGAGCGGCACACGCCAGTGTACCGGTAAGTCATTGATGTCGTTTGGACGTTATTAATTCTCGATACTAAACGAGCTCGGGCGCACCGGAACCAAGGCGTCACGACTCCGCGATCACCTGCATCGTTCCACACGCCTCAGCATTGTGGCCCAAATTCTAACCGATTCCCTCGCCTCGTGTCGCTGCCCGGCGGAGCCGATCATGGACCGCCAGCCAGTCCTCATCATCGGGCGG
Source organism: Pirellulales bacterium (assembly GCA_035694685.1). Lineage (GTDB taxonomy): Bacteria > Planctomycetota > Planctomycetia > Pirellulales > JAICIG01 > DASSFG01. The sequence goes on along the minus strand of DASSFG010000875.1, from coordinate 6,052 downwards.
ACGTTCCACGACGATCCGATCGAGCCGCATCGCGTCGAGCGTGTGCAATGCAGCATACAGGTTCGCGCTGTACTGCTTTGCGTCGTCGGGCATCTCGATCGTAAACAGCCCTGGGAGGTTTTCGAGCGGTGGGGTCAAACTTAACCAGCCCACTCGCCGCCCGGCCCGGCACAACTCGTAAACTCGCGACCAGGTACTGACGCCGCACTCCAGCGGCGTGGCCGGCGCGTAGTGCCGCTCGAGCAGGCCGGGCGACCTCGCCGGTTCGGGCGGCGCATCGGCAGGCTGGGCGCCAACGGCAATAGGCCCGATCACCGCCTCAATCTCGTGTGGCGACAAGAGTCCGGGCCGCAGCAACCGCGGCGGCGAAACGGTCAGGTCGATCACGCTCGATTCCAGGCCGCCGGTGGTCGGCCCGGCATCGAGTAACAAGTCGATACGTCCGTCCAAGCCGCGCAACACATGTTCGGCATGCGTGGGGCTGAGCTCGGTCGACCGATTGGCGCTGGGCGCCGCCACGGGCCCCCCGGCCGCCTCGATCAAACCCAAGGCAACAGCATGCGCGGGGCAGCGCACCGCCACGGCAGTGCCGCCAGCCGTCACCAGGTCGGGCACTTCCGGCCGTTTGGGCAGCACCAGGCTCACTGGCCCCGGCCAGAAGCGATGGGCGAGTTGTTCCGCCGGCTCCGGCCACGACGCTACGAGGCCAATTGCTTCCGCGGTCGTGGCCACATGGACGATGATCGGATTCGTGGCCGGCCGCCCCTTCGCCGCAAAGATACCCGCTACCGCTGCCCGGCTCAGTGCATCGGCGCCGAGGCCGTAAACGGTTTCCGTTGGAAAAGCGACTAAGCCGCCGCCTCGCAGGATTCTTCCGGCCCGCGCCAATGCGTCGCGGTTTGGATGCACGGCATCGATCTCGATCACCTCGGTTCTCACGATCTCACGTCGGGTACGTTTCTAGAAATTCATCGCTTTGTCAGGACTGTGACAACCTGCCCCCATGAAAAGCTGCCCTTTGCGGCTATTAGAAATGTCCCCTTGCCTCCTTCGCAAGTGCATGGAGCTTTGGAGGTTACGAGCGCGCCGCCCAAGGAGGCCGGTTGGATGGTTTTCTCGGAGTGAGTGTGGCTGACATCCTTGCTCGCTTGCCCCGCTTTTCCCTGGTATTTAGAATAACGACTTGCGTGCGGCAAGAAGATCTCCATCGACCACGGCGCGTTACGGCCCATGCGTACTCTTACGGGCAACACGGTGTCTACAGAGAGAGGCGCGGAATGCTAGCGCGACCGCACATCTTTCTCCGCTGGCATCGAGTGGCCTGCCGCCGTTCTCACAAGGGCCTCGAACGGCTCGAGTTGCGCCAGCTCTTAAGCGCAGTCCCGTTGGCCGGACCTGCCGACCCGATGTCGATTGGTGCTTGGACGGCAACCGACGCGCCGGCTGCCCGCACCGATGTACCGCGCATTGACCACTTGCTGTTTGTCGAGCCTTCCGACCGGCATGCCGAGCAACCAGTCGTACCGGTGCAACCAGTCGTACCGGTGCAACCGGCCGTGCCGATGCAACCGATCCTCGTGGCATCGTCGTCTTCCAATGAAGTTCGGGCACCCGATTCCGTCGAGCGGCCAGATTTCGAATCCGAACGCGTGGCCTTTGTCGAGACGCCAGAGAGGTTTTTGACGCCGGAGCCGTTGCTGGTGGGCCGCTTCGAGCCGGCCCCAGCGGAGCTCATCTTGGCGCCTAGCCTGCTCACGGTTGTCATTCCGAGCGGCGCGGCTAGTCGGACCAGTTCTCCGAATTCGACGCCCCCATCCGCAACCACGGATGTGCTTGAGCCGCAGCCTTCCAATTACGTCGATCCACTTGCGACCGATTCGCCATCAGACCGGGCGGTGATGGCATGGATGATCGAAAGTTGGCAGCCGGCCGAGTTCAGCCAAATGCCGGGACCGGAGGACGTTCCGGCGGACAGCCGTTTTCGCGCCGTGGAGGTCATGCACGGCGCCGTGGTTGACCCACGGGTGACGATCACACCGCTGGACGGCGGCCGTGGCGCCGGCGCCGACCCCTTTGCTGGCGGAGAGCAGGCAAACGGCCACCACGTGCCTACGTTCCTGACGGCTTTGGTCGGTCAAAGCGCCGCCGGCGACGCTGTGTCGATCGTCGGTACCTCGACGGTGGGCGACATGGGCCGCAGCCTGGCGCCCGTCCCTGACCAAGACGGCCATATCGTCGAGAAGCTGGGCGAACGAACGACCGTCGGTTATCTGGTAGCCTTCGATGAAATGGCCGCTGCGCTGGGCATCGGCGCCGGTGCACTTACGGCTCGTCCAAGCCAATTGGCGGAAGCGGCCTCGCACTTGTTACTCGATGAGATCCTCACTCCGCAGTTCACTTGTGACGTTGCCGCGCTGACGGTGGCCATCGATGAAATCACCTCGCAGGCCGAGGAAATCGGCATCGGTTTGCTCGGCATACTGGCCGAACCGATTGGATCGGATGAAGCCGCTCTGGTTGCTGGTCTGCTCGGCGCCGGGCTCGCCTACCGGCATTGGCGCGGTGGAAGCGGTCAAACGCCGTCGGAAGAGCAAGAGCTTTTGGCGGCGCGATTTCTTCATGGGCCGGCCACGTTGCGGCTCGCCAAGAGGGCCGGGGCATGACCGCCGATCCCTTAGAGTCACTACTCGAACAGTTGCCCAGCGGCGATCCGCGTGTCGTCGCACAGATTTTTGTCAACCTGGCCCCTGGATTGCGAGCACTGGTCCGTCGTCGCTTTCCGTCCTCCTTGCGGCCCAAGCTCGATTCGGAAGACGTAGTGCTCTCGGTTTGGACCGACGTCCTCGACGGTCTGCGCAGTGGCCGTTGGTCGTTCCGCGATGCCGCTCATCTGCGGGCATTTTTGAACACGGCGGCCCGCAACCGACTGATCGATCGCCAACGGCAGCACCGTGCGGCGATGGAGCGCGAGCGGCAACTCTCCGTGGAAGATCGCGACGCTCTGGCCGTCGAGAGCGGCGCCAGGCCGAGCGCCACGGTGCGTGCCGATGATCTCTGGCAGCAGCTTTTGGCCCTTTGCCCGCCGGCCCATCACGAGCTATTGCGTTTGAAACATCAGGGCCTGCCGCTGTCCGAGATTGCCCAGCGCACCGGCCTGCACCCCAGCAGCGTCCGACGCATTCTTTACGACCTGGCGCGGCAGTTGGCCGAAGTGCAATCCGCCGATGACCGTGATCACTGAGTCTTCGTCCTCGTCTCGGCGGTCGTCCGCACGGCCCGCCGACGAAGCGCTCGGCTCGGAAGCCGCCCGAGCGATGGCCCTCGCCTGGCAGAACGGCCGGCGGCCCGGCGTCGAAGACCTGTTGGTGCAATTCCCCGCGCTGGCTTCGGCGCCGCGGGCGATGCTGCGTTTGATCAGCGAAGAGCTGCTGCTGCGTCGCGAGTCGGGCGAGGACGTCGATTTCGACGACATTCTCGCTCGTTTTCCGCAGTGGCGGGCCGAGTTGGAGCTCTTGCTCGCCTGCCACGAGTTGTTCGAGGACCATTCGCCGCCCGAGTTTCCGCAGGCGGGCGAAGCGTGCGGCGAATTCATACTGGTGCGCGAGATCGGTCGCGGCTCGCAGGGTCGCGTGTTTTTGGCCAGCCAACCGTCGCTTTGCGATCGCCCCGTGGTCGTCAAGCTTGTGCCACGTGAAGTGGCCGAGCACCTCTCGTTAGCGCGCTTGCAGCATACCGGCATTGTGCCGCTCTACCTGGCGCAGGATCTGCCCGAGCAACGCCTGCGGTTGCTGTGCATGCCGTTCATGGGCGGCGCCAGCCTGGCGGCGGTATTGACGGCGATGAAACGCACGCCCCTTGCCCAGCGTAGCGGGCAGACGATTGCCGACGCGCTCGTAGAATGTCACGCGGAGACAACGAATAGCCCGATCGTGGGCGGACCGGCGCTCGACTTCCTGCGTCAGGCCAGCTACGTACAGGCCGTTTGCTGGCTTGGCGCTTGCCTGGCGGAAGCACTGCACTTTGCCCATCAGCGTGGGCTGGTCCATTTCGACGTCAAGCCGTCGAATTTGCTTCTGGCGGGTGACGGTCAGCCGATGTTGCTCGACTTTCACCTGGCGCGAGGCCCCATTGCCGCGCACGCCGCCACGCCCGAATGGGTCGGCGGCACGGCGCCGTACATGCCGCCGGAGCAGGCAGCCGCCTTGGCTGCCGTTCGCGAAGTCCGCGCCATTGAAACGACCGTCGACGCGCGGGCCGACGTTTATTCCTTGGCCATCGTGATCGACGAACTGCTGAGTGGCAACGGGCCGCTGGTACGGCCGCTCGAAGGCGCTTACGGCCTGCGGCACATCAACGCCAGCGTGACGTGCGGGCTATCCGATCTTCTGGCCAAGTGCCTTTCTCCCAATCCGCAGGACCGCTACGCCGATGCCCAATCGCTGGCCGATGATCTGCGGCGGCACCTGGCCGATCTCCCATTGCGTGGCGTGCGCAATCGCAGTCCCCTCGAATTATGGCGCAAGTGGCGGCGACGGCGGCCTCGATTGGCCGTGCGCGCGGCAACTCTTTCGATGGCCTCGTTGGTGTTCGCCGTCGTCGCCTGGTGGGCAGTGGGCCAGCGCGTCGACGAAGCACAACAGACGCTCATCGACGGCCAGCAGTTGCTCGATCGCCAGGCTTATCGCGAGTCCATCACTCACTTCGAGCGCGGTCTGGAACGACTGAAGCCGCTGCCTGGGGCGGCATCGCTTAAACGGAAGCTGCGCGAGCGTCTCGACCTGGCGCGGCGCATCGCCTTGGCTGCCGAGTTACACCAGTTCGTCCAGCGGCTGCGGTTTATCGACGGCGGTTCCTCCCTTGGCGGCGACGCGAGGCGAGCGGCGGAACAATCGTGCCAGACGTTTTGGAGCATCCGCGACCGCTTAATCGGCGCGAGCAGCGCACGTTCGCCCGCCCTCACGCAGCAGGTGCGGGCCGATCTGCTCGACCTATTGATCTTTTGGCTCGACTTGCGTTCGCCCTTGGCCGACGCGGCCGCCGAACAGCAACAGACGCTGGAGTTGCTCGACCAGGCTGAGGTGGCATTGGGTGCGAGCGAAATCCTCTTGCGCGAGCAACGGCTGCGCACGGGCGAGGCGCCTCCTCCCGCCACCGATGCTGAATCTTCTTCGGCAGCAGTGTGCGAGCAATATGCCCTGGCCCGCTCCTACCTTCGTAGGGGCGACGACGAAGGGGCACTCGCGGAGTTCCGCCGCGCTGTACGTGACGAACCCCAAGATTTTTGGGCCAACTTTTATCGCGGTCAATGTGCTTACCGCTTACATCGGTATGACGAAGCGCTCGGCGCCTTTTCGATATGCGTTGCCCTCGCGCCAGGCCAGGCTGAGTGCTTCTATAACCGGGGCCTCGCCTCTGCTGCGTTGGGACAAACCTCCGACGCGCTCGTCGATTTCGACCGAGCGATCAAGCTCGACCCCACCTTGACGGCCGCCGCCGCTAACCGCGATGCACTGCGCCGTGCGGGCGCACTGGAAAAACCGGCACCCTAATGACTCGTTTTGGGGCCAGGCGGCTTTACTACAACTCTCATGAATTCTGCTACGCAGTGAGCGCGGTCCTTGCGCGGTCCTTGCGGGGGCCTGGAAATAATCGGGCCTAGACCGCAAACCGTGTTGTCAGGAGCCAGTGACGGCCAAGTGTTCGGCGGCGTAGCAAGTTCCGCGCCAAAAAAATCTTGGAAAAATTATCGCCGATTTCGCGCGGCCGACGCATCTAGATAGATAGGAACACTGATGCTCGGCTTTCGCGGCCGGGCAATCAAACACGAGAGCGTGGAACATCGGAGACGGCGCAAAGCGGATCTGCCGCACTTGGCGGCAGCCGCAATCACGGGGTTTGCTGGCCCGAATATCGGCCGGCGCGCGCCCACATCACAAGGGAGTCGTCCGATGTTGCGCTTGTTTGCCACGTTCTTCCGTATTGAAGTCGTTTTTCGCCCGTTGCGGCCGAGAAAGCGGCGCCCGCACCGCCGCCCAGTGCCTTGCCAGAGCCT
>DASSFG010000874.1:0-8396 GCA_035694685.1 Pirellulales bacterium | reverse complement strand
AAAGGCGTCGAGCCCGTCGGCCGAAACGAGCTCACCGCCGGTCGCTTCGGCCAGCCGCGCCAACAGCTCACGATTGGGTCTGAGCGTGCGCAGCTCGTCGGCGGCAGGTTCGATCGTCCAGCCAAATTCGCGCTGGCCTACTTCGCTGGCGTCTTCCGCTCTGGCAACGGCCGTCGCCCGATACGCCCCGGGAGTACGCGAGGCGAAGATCGTTTCGTAGCTGCCGGCCGCCTGCTCGCTCGGCTCGGCGGTCAGCTCGATCTCGCGTCCCTCGGGCGTCTTCACGCGCACGCTGACCGACGCGTTGTCGAGCGGCTCGAACAGTGTGTCACGCACGCGAACTGCGATGCGCGTCGCCAGGGCGGGGTCATCGGCGCGGCGCTCCGTTTCGACCTCGATCCGCTCGGGCACGTCGGCGACCAGCCAGCGGATCGTTTGCCGCCAGGCTTTTTCCAGGTCGCTCGCCGCGCCCTCTTTGCGGTGCATGTTCCAACGCCAAAGGTCGCCCACCGTCAAGGCCGCCGCCCGGCCGCGGCCAAAGGGTTGCACCACCAGTGCCGGCAGTGATCCGCCGTCGGACGTTCGCAGGCCGGCCAGCACGGCCGCGCCCGGCTTGATCGTTCCCGCACGGCTCACCGTTTTGAAGGCCGGCATGTCGGCCAGCCGCTGCTGCTCGTCGTCTTCCGTGCTCCGCAGACGCACCCACGGTTGCAGCCAGCCCTCCCGCGTAAGCGACAGCCGGTAGCCCTCGGCCGCTTCGCCTAGGGTGCCGCGGTCGACGTACACGGGCAACAGCTCGGCGACCGGCGTGCGCTGATAACCGCCGTTGGCGAAGCTGTGGCGTCCACCGAGCATCAAAAAGCCGCCGCCGCGCTGGCTGACAAATCGCTCGACGAGCGACATCTGGTCGTGCGTGAAGAAGGCGCTCTCGATATCGTCGAAAATCACGGCGTGATAGCGGAATAGATCTTCGGCCGCCTTGGGAAAACCGCCCTTGAGCTCATCCTCGTCCTGCGGCCCGGACGGCGGAAAGAGACGGATCAGCACGGGCTCATCGTATTGCTCGGCCTGCTCGTCGTCCTTGTTGCCGAAGCCGCGATAGAGCGGATTGGTGCGTTCGCCCGGCCGGCCGCGGAAGGTGAATTTCGGCTCCTTCTTGGCGATCCGCACCAAAGCCGCCAGCTCCAGATCGTCGTCTTCGTCAAGGCCGCGGTGCAGGAATTTGAATTCCCAGTTCGGACGCCCGCAAACGTAGAGCACGCGATACGGGCCGCCGCCGCGATCGACCAGCGCCAGCCGCCGGTTGTTGACGAGCGTGGCCTCGGACGACTTTTCAAGCTTGTCGGCAAGCTGCTCTTCGCCCTGCAAAGCGGCTTCGACGGTATAGAAGCTGATGCCCGATCGCTCGGGCCGCAGCTCGAACCGCTCGACCAGCGGCTTGCCGTCGATCATGCCTCGCGCCGTGCGGCGCTCGACGACTTTGCCCGACTCGTCGAGCACACGGATGCTGACCGGCTTGCCAGCGACGCCCTGCCCTTCGACTTGGGCCACGATGGTGACCGGCGCGGCTTCGAAGTTCGTCTGGCTCACCGAGACCCGCGAAATGCTCAGGTCGGCCAGTCCGGCATCGGCGCCAATTGATACAGGATAGACGGGCGGCAGATCCTGCCAGGCGGCGTTTCCACCGGCATCGGTCGCGTTGCCGTCGGTTAGCACGAGCACGCCAGCGACCGGGCGGCCGGCGAAACGCTCGCGGAGCGAGGCAAGGGAAGCGGTCAGCGCGGAGGCGTCGCCGTCGAAGTTCAACTGCTCGAAGTCACGTACCGGTTCGATGCGCGAGTCGAAGGCGTAACTGCGGACGTCGAAATCTTGCTCCAGCCGCGTGAGCCAGGGCGACTTGGGTACTAGCGCCTGCTGCAACTCTTGGCCGCGGGTGTGGGCGTGGCCGCGGTCGTGTACTTGCAGGCTGCGGCTGTTGTCGGCCAAAATCAAGAACAAGTTGCTCTTGGGCCGCGGGCGAGTGCCGCTGAACAGCGGCTCGATCAAGCACACGCCCAGGGCCAGCAGGGCAGAGGTTTTCAAGAGCCCGGCGAGGAGCCTGGCGGACGTCGGCCCGTGCGACCGCGAGTAAGACCACACGAGCGCCGCCAGGCCCAGCGCTGCAAGTGCCGCCGCCCACACCAGCCAATCGCGCGCGCCGAGAACGATTTCGGCAATGATCATCGACCGCTCCGCATTGCTTCGTGGTAATCTGGACATTGTAGACTTTGCGGGGCCGTGGGAGAAAGCATGCGGCGCGGTATCCTAAAATTATGCTGACAGCATACCCATCTGCGTTAGGCCGCGTGCTGAAATCGCTCGCAGCGATTTTGATCGTCAAGGTAATTGTAAGCGTGCTGGCGGAGTATCGCTTCTACTGGCCGCCGGATTTTGAGTCGGATTTCTTGCGCGGACGGGAGGCGTATTTCTGGGGCCCGTATCGTTGGGCTTTTTTTACACATCTGATCTCGGGGCCTTCCTCGCTCGTTTTCGGCGCGCTTCTGATCAGCGAACAATTCCGCAAGAGCGACGTGAAATGGCACCGGCGGCTCGGAAGAGTCCATGCGGCCTGCGTCTTGTTGCTCTTAACGCCGAGCGGTCTGTGGATGGCCTATTACGCGGCGACCGGCGCTGTCGCGGCGGCGGGGCTCGGCTCGCTGGCGATCGTCACTGCGGCGTGTGTCGTGCAGGGTTGGCGAGCCGCGATTGCGCGGAGATTTCTCGATCACCGCCGCTGGATGTTGCGCACGTTCGTCTTATTGTGCTCGGCCGTCGTTATTCGGATGATCGGCGGATTAGCCACCGTCGCGCAATGGGATGCCGAGTGGCTCTATCCTGCCTCGACCTGGGCAAGTTGGCTCGTGCCGCTGATCTTTTTCGAGTTAGCGCAAAGACTCGAATTGCGCGGCCAACCCCACCAACGTTTCGCCACATGAAGCTAGTTCTTTGTCAGTCGCCAATTGTTTGATAGTGAGTAGGGTGGGCCGAGCGAAGCGAGTCCCACCATAACGATAACGGTGGGACTCGCTTCGCTCGTCCCACCCTACACACGACGCAGTCGTCAATCGACGCTTGATGAAGTTAGTCATCCCCGGCGATGGCGTCGTCGTTTCCAGCGATTGAAATGAGCGCTCGCAGCCTGGCTGGACTCGACTGGGCGCGCACGAGAAATACAGAGCCGCTCACGCTCACCGCTTGAGCAGCACCAGGGTGCGCTAACCCGGCTACGGCCCCAAGATTCAAGATCTCCGCTTCGGTGGCGTCCGCCGGACACATCCAGTGAACGGCTTGCTCCGTAGACGTTTCCATAACCATGAGCGTCAAATCGGGGTCATCGGTAATCTCGGCGAGTTTTGTGACGCGCGTTGGTCGGAAGCAGCCGTCCGGCGCAACGATGGCGAGATAGGTGGTGTGCGTCAGCGGGCAAGCGGCCGATGGACACCGATAGATGTGGACCCGAGTCTCGAATGCGGAACGGTTCGCCGGATCATCCCAGGCCTTCGAATGGTCGATCTGGCGATACAGATCTTCTCTTTCCAGGAACGGCAAAATCAACGTTCGCCAACTGTGGAGCGGTTTTCCTCTGGCATCGACCGTGTGTGCGGGTGGCAGCGCGTGGTGCACGGCTTCGTAGTTCAGCAAGGCAAGCCCGATTTGCCTGAGGTTGTTGCTGCACGTGTTTCGCCGCCCCGGCTCCCTGGCGCTGCGCGTGGCGGGGAGCAATAGAGCAATCAATAGCCCCAGGACGCCGGTGATGCCAAGGCATCCGAACACGATCCGTTTCAACCTGCCGACATTCCGTTCAGGAGATCGGCCACCGGTCTGGGGGCTTTCATAGGGGTTGACTGCCACGGGCAAAACCACTTGCGATGTTCAGTTGCTGGCCGGCGCGGCTCGATAGTCCGTGGGCCTCGTCACTCATATTCTAAACACGGCCGACGACCGATGGAACGCATTGAGGCCGCGGGAACCGTTCGCGCCCTCTTGAAGAGCAGCGCGGCGCAGATTCAATCGCTGAGTATGGGACGACCGCCGCCGACGAGGCGGCCAGCCGTGACGACGGTGCCCTTCTCAACCGGCCCTCGCACGGCTCCTGTACAAGGCATTGCAGCCGCTGCCTTTTCGAATTGTTCGCGATGCGTCTTCTTTGCCAGGGCACTCTCGACGGTTTGGGGAGCCAAGGTGTGGGCGGCCACCATCATCTTGCCGACTCCGCCGATTACAACCTCCGGTTGCGGGTGCGTCATTAGCGACACGATGGCGTCGATTGCTGGTTGCGGATCATAGAGAGGAGGAATCGGCGTGGCTTCATGGCCGGTGTAGTTCGAAGCATGGTCAAAGAAGGGCGTGTCGGTCGACATCGGCAACACCGTGCAAACATGCACCTGGTCAATGCCCTCTTGCCGAAGCTCCTGTCGCAGCGCCGCGCTGAGACCCACCACGCCATACTTGGCGGCAGTGTAGGACGCGTAATAAGGCGCGGGGATTTTTCCCAGCACGGATGCCACGTTGATGAGCGTCCCCGTGCCACGATTTCTGAAGTGTGCCAGCGCATAATAGCTCCCAAAGAGCACACCCAGCAAATCGGTCTCGATGACCTTCACATGGTCTTCCAACGGGACGTCGTTGAAGCGTCCGAGAGCTCCGACGCCGGCATCATTGACCCAAATATCAATGCGGCCGAACTGATCGATAGCCGCCTCCGCCAGCTTTTCAACTTGGCTCCGTTCGGCGACATCGGTGCAAACGGAAATCGCCTGGGTGCCTACCGACTCGCATTCGCGTGCCACGGTGTCGAGCACTTCCTGGCGGCGGGCAGCCAATACTAACCGGGCGCCGGCTGGTGCGACGGCCAGCGAGGTTCCTTTGCCGAAGCCGCTCGAAGCTCCCGTGATCACCACGACTTTGTCCCTGAGATCGTTGATAGCTGGCATGACAAGCCTCCACGGATTTATGGCCCTAAGGCGCAATGCAAACAGGATGCCGCCCAACGTCCCCTTTTTTTAGGAGAAAAGGCTCGCGAAGCTTTGAGAAATGAATTTTGCTACTTGCAAACCATAATGCCCATGGCTAGCATCAACCAACTTCTCCACCTTAACGGACTGGCGTGGGCATGGCCGGAGTAGAAATCGGGTCTTGCGAGTGAGTCGGAGCACTGCTCGCAACGCCCCAGATGCCGTTTATCACGGGTGGCGGTTGGGAAAACCTCCAGTTGCTCATCCTTGAGACCAGCCAGTTCTATACCAACCCCAACCGGCCGATCACGCACTGATCGGCCATGCCAGGGACAGACGTAGCTTAATTCAGAACTTCACTACTTTGCCTCACCGTGCGGACCCACTGACGCGCAGTTGGACCGATGGTGTAGCTCTACACGGAGACTAAACGCATGCATAACATCGACCCTGCCAAGACCCTCTTCCACTCCTTCTCCGAACGGCTCCGCAACCGCCGGCAACGTCATCGCTGTGCGATCCTCGAAGGACTCGAACCTCGAACAATGCTCTCGGCGGTTCCCGCGCCTGCCCACGTGGTGATCGTGATGGAGGAGAACCATGATTATTCGCAGATCATCGGCCCCGCCGGATCCCAAAATCAAACGAACGCTCCCTACATCAACTCTCTTGCCCTGCAAGGAGCCCTGATGACGAACTCCACCGCGATCACACATCCGAGTGAGCCGAACTACCTGGACCTGTTTTCCGGCGGCAACCAGGGAATTCAGAGCGGCGTTACTCTCACCAACGGCAGTACGTCCGGCGGCGACGAGCTTCCGACTCAGTTTCCCGGCGTGACCCTGCCCTTTACGACCCCGAACCTCGGCGCAGAACTGATGAACGCGGGCGACAGCTTCGTAAGCTACTCCGAAACGCTGCCCTCGGCCGGCTACGATAGCCTCGATGTTGCCACGCAGGGCAATTCCGGCAACTATGCGCGGAGGCACAACCCGGCGGTCAACTGGACGGATCCGAACAATCCCAACGGCAACCTGGCGAGCAATGTCATGCCTACGTCGGTTAACCAGCCGTTCAGCAGCTTTCCGACCGACTACAGCAAGCTGCCCACCGTCTCCCTCGTCGTGCCCAACGTGCAGGACGACATGCACGACGGTACCATCCAGCAGGCTGATACATGGTTGAAGAACAACCTCGACGGTTACGTGCAATGGGCCAAGACCAATAACAGCCTGTTCATCGTAACCTGGGACGAAAACGATACTTCCGCCGGCAACCACATTGCCACGATCTTCGACGGCCCGATGATTAAGTCCGGTCAGTACAACGAGGCCATTAACCATTATAACGTATTGCGGACGGTCGAAGACCTGTATAACCTGCCCGCGGCCGGTAGCAGTGCCACGGCCGCATCGATAACGGATATCTTCCTGCCCGCGATCAGCGGGTCTGGCGCCACCGTGACTGCCACGGCGGGGAACGTGGTTGCCGGCACGCTGGCCACGTTCACGGACGCCGATGGCGACACGAACCCGGCCGATTTCAAAGCCACCATCGACTGGGGCGACAAATCGGCCGTGACGACGGTCAGCGGTTCCTCGATCACCGGGGTGGGCGCAACGTTCAGCGTGGCCGGCAGCCACACCTATGCACAGGGAGGGAACTATACTTTAACGATTACCATCAGCGATACGGACGGCGCCACGGGTAGCATCAACGCCAGTGCCGTGGTGCCCACGGCACACCAACGGTACGTCACCGCCGTGTACAACGACGTCTTAAGTCGCGCGCCCGATCCCTCCGGCCTGCAATTCTGGTCGCAGTTGCTCGATTCCGGCACCCAGATCAGCGCGGTTGCCCATTCCATCGCCAACAGCGCCGAGTATTATGCCAACTTCGTCATAAAGCCTGCCTACCTCTCGTTGTTGGGCCGTGCGGCGGATGATGCAGGCGTAACGTATTGGGTGCAGCAGATGCAAAACGGCCGGACCGACCAGCAAATACAGGCCGGCTTCATCTCGTCAGACGAGTTCTACGCCAGCGCCGGCGGCACCGACAAAGCCTGGGTCGACGCGGTGTACTTGAAGCTGCTCGGCCGCCCGGCCGATCCCGGCGGTGAAAGTAATTGGCTCGGCGAGTTGAGCTCCGGTGTATCGCGAAGCCAGGTGGCGCTCGCGATTGCCAACAGCGCCGAAAACGAATCGGATCTCATCACGGCCGACTATCAGCACTATCTGGGCCGCGCTCCCGACGGTGGCGGCCTGTCGTTCTGGCTGAAACAATTTGCCGCCGGTCAGACCAACGAAGATGTGATCGCCGGCTTCACCGGCTCTACCGAGTATTATGACGAGCATACGAGGTAGTTCGTCACCATGTTACTTCGACGGGCGTGCCGGTGCGAATGCCGAGCATGGCGGAGGCGTTTTCTTCGACAATGGCCAACTCCAGCCGCCCGCTGGAACCGATAAGGGCCAAGAAGGTCGCCGGCGGCTGATCGGCGTAGGTGCGAAAAATACCCAGCGTTTCGTGCTCGTCACAAGTGACGTGAACGCTTTCGTCGCGCGGCACGTGTGCCAGCATCGCCTCAGTAATATCGGTGATTAAATTGCCAAAGGAGTCAATCGACTCGACCGAACCGCGAATGGAACGAGGCAAAATCACAACCTCCGGCCAGGTGAGGGAAACGAGCTCGTCGAGGGGCCTTCCTAAGCGCTCGGCAGCCAACCCCCGGCTCAATCGCGCGGCGACCGGCGCCATGATGTCGCGGCCGTGGAAGGTCGACGAAACGTGCGGCAACCAGAACTCCGGTTCCTCGACGGCCAGTATTTTACTGGGGCTTTGCCGCGCGGCCAAGCGGCTCAGCAATCCGTTGTCGGGCGCCACGTAGTGCTGTCCGCCGATCTCGGCGTACACGATGCGCCGCTGGCTGCCGACGCCCGGATCGATCACGGCCACGTGAACCGTACCGGGCGGGAACCAGACCGTGGCTTGCTCGAGTACGAGTGCTCCCGAACGCACGTCTTGGGGTCGGATGCCATGCGTCAAGTCGACAACGGTCGCTTCGGGAGCGATCGAATAAATCACTCCTTTCATCACCGCCACGTACGGGCTGCCGTTGCCAAAATCGGTGGTGAGTGTGATGAGGGGCATGGCGTTTTGAGTTTTACGCTTTAGCTTCATCTAGCGACCGGGCCCAACGCAAAATGCAAGTTGCGACGTGTCGCCGCAAGCTTCCGGCTTCAACGAACCACTAATGCTTTGTCAAACCTAGAATTAGGGTTGGCAGGACGGCGTTCGAGTTACGGTCCAATCACGCCACCGCCGGGCTTGTCCCGGTGGAAGCGCTGACTGTCAGGCTAGAACGAGCCGCCCCCCAAGTCGTTTTTTTCCGTTTCCGCGTGC
>DASSFG010000873.1:0-17257 GCA_035694685.1 Pirellulales bacterium | reverse complement strand
GCGGAAGATTAGATAGTCTGGAAGCGATGCTTCGGCAGCAAGTCGTCCCTGAGCGAACGCACGAAGTTGGTGCTTGCCTCCTGCTGGAATGATGACAGCACGAGGAGGTTTTCCCTGAAGAATTCTGTTCAGGAGAATTGCGTCAAGGCTATCCTCGCTTCCCTCACAAAACAGAATGGTTGTGGCGGCAACTACTGTCGTCATTCTTGGTTACGCAAGTGAAATAACGCATTCCGGCGGTACGATCGTCGCAATCCAATCCGAGTGAGACGTAATGATAAACTGATTGTTACTGCCCAGATTGGGGAGTGCGCGGAGCAGAGCCTGCTGAAGCGGTGGGTGCAAATGCAGCTCAAGTTCGTCGATGAGCACCACAGAATTATGAATTTGCCAATTTGCAAAATCAAATAGGATTGGGAAAATTGCGCGTTCTCCTCCAGACATTTCCGAAATCTCGTATTGATGATGGCCGTCGTAAAGAAAGAACCAAGGCTCTCTAAGAACTTCATCAACCTCGGATCGTGGCACCGACCCCTCGAACCGCCGCGTTGGAAACACCGCGCCATATCGCCGTTCTAGGTCAGCGAATAAATCACGCTGCCCAGGTCTAAGCTGATATTCACCGCGATCGATCCTTGAGTGAAACTCCATTAGGTCAGCCAATCTACGACGCAGTAGGTTCTCGTCAAAATGCAGGTGCCCATTAGCTCCTCCGTCTTCCTTATCGGGGCCGGATAAAAGGTCTGCCGTGAGGCTCGTCGAGGTCCGATGTTCGGTGTACCAAAAGACTGTCCCAACTCTTTCAAAAACACGATGCCCGTCTTCGACGAGTTTCAGAATCTGCTTGGCGTACTCGCGGCCCCGAAATTGAAAATATTGTTCCCCCCTCCCCGCTCGCACTTTGCCTTCAGATAGCGTTAGCGTGACCTGCGAATCTTCGCTAGGTCGGATGGCGCTCGGCTGTTCACTCAGCCCCGGTACCCTATCGAAATACTCGACCGTCGCAGCCAACTCTGCTTGACTGAACCCAATCCTCAAACTGACTTCAAGTGGCAAACTCCAAGCGGCTCCCGCGAGATGCAAGTCAAAGCCTGGCCAGTGTAAATCCTGGGGCTTTCTGATCCTTTGCGTCGCTGTACCTAATGCGGCGGCAATTGCCTGAAGAATCGAGGACTTGCCGCTGCCGTTGTTCCCCACGAGCACGATAAGCGGCCGCGCCAAACCCGTTTCGCTGTCGGTGAAGTCCAGTGTGCGATCGCGGAACTGTTTGAAGTACCGTAGTCGAATTGAATTCACATGCATACTAGCACCGGTTGGATTGCAACGACTCCGCCCCCAATGATAGCGATACCAATTGAAGCTCGCTAGAAGCACAGCACAATGGCAGAACGCTCTACGAACAGCGCAGGGACGACACCAACAATGAAGCACGATGTCCTTTGCTCCTTCGACTTTTGAGTAAAACGTCCCAGTGACGATCCAGGATCATCGCCGACGAAAAAGAAGCAGCGGCTCGTCGTCGCGAAGTAGCTTACGCATTGTGGCAATTCACGTCGTAATTTGACTCGCCGCCGACGAGGCGCGATAATCACGACATGATTCCAAACACGGTCAGCGTCGACGGAACCCCTTATCCCGACGGTAAAGTACAACTAGATGAGATGCCCAACGTGGCGCCTGGACGTGTCACCGTTTTCTTAAAACCAGCAGCAGCACCACCACCGCCGCCAGGACAGCGTGGACTGGCCGAAGCGATCGACGAAATCCACCAGGGGCAGCAGGCCAGGGGCTTTCAAGGTCGAAGCGCGGAAGAGATCGATGGCGCACTTCGAGAGGGCGAGGAAGCCTATGAGCAGCACATGGCGACACTGCGCCAGCAATCGAGCGACGGTGCCGCTGCCGACCAAGGTTAAATGCTGTACTTCATCGTCGACCATTTCACGCTACAATGGTAGCCTGCTTTTCACACGGCTATCTGGAGTCACGCGACGATGATTCGCTGTTTCGTTTTTCGATTTGCCCTGATCGGGCTTAACATCGGCTATATCGGCCCCGTGGCTTGGGGTGAGGTGAAGCTACCGGCGGTCATCGGCAGCCACATGGTGCTCGAAAGCGGCATGCCGCTGACGATCTGGGGCTGGGCCAGCCCTGACGAAGAAGTGACCGTCGCCATCGGCGAGACCAAGGCTGCCACGAAGGCCGACGGCAACGGCGATTGGGTCGTCAAGCTGCCATCGATGAAAGAGAGCTCTGAGCCCCTGGAGATGATCATCAGCGGCACGAACACCATTCAACTCACCGATATCCTGGTGGGCGAAGTCTGGATCGGCTCGGGCCAGTCGAACATGCAGTGGGCCGTGCGCGACACCATCAACGCCAACGAGGAGATTGCCGCCGCCGATTATCCCAAGCTCCGGCTGTTCTCGGTCCCGTTGGTTCCCTCGGGCACGCCTGCCAAAGACGTCCAAGCCGCCTGGACCGTTTGCTCGCCGCAGTCGGTGCCCGGCTTCTCGGCGGTCTGTTATTACTTCGGCCGGGAGCTGCACAAGCAGCTCAACGTACCCGTGGGAATGATCGCCAGCTCGTGGGGCGGCACGCGCATCCAGCCTTGGATTCCTCCGGCCGGCTATCAGTCGGTGCCTGAGTTGGAAGGTGAGCGAAAAGAGATCGAAGGCCAGCGGACCGGCTACCAGGCGGCGCTCAAGAACAAGCTGCCCGAGCTGAAAAGCTGGCTGGAGCAGGCCGACAAAGCCGTCGCGGCCGGTGAACCAATCGGTGAGCCGCCGGCCATGCCCGGCAACCCGTTTAACAGCAGCAACGGTTACACGGGACTGTATAACGGCATGATTCACCCCATTGCACCGTTCACCATTCGTGGGGCGCTATGGTATCAGGGGGAAGCGAACGTTGGTCAGGGAATGCACTATTTCGATCTCATGCGAGGGCTGATTCTGGGTTGGCGCAGCGTCTGGTCGCAGGGCGACTTTCCGTTTCTCTTTGTGCAGTTGGCTCCATTTAATTACGGTGGAAATCAACAAGCGTTGCCCGAAATCTGGGAGGCCCAGACGGCGACACTGAAGGTTCCTCACACCGGCATGGCCGTGACTACGGACATCAGCGACATCCACGACATCCACCCGCGCAACAAGCAGGAAGTCGGCCGGCGGCTGGCACTTTGGGCGCTGGCCAAATACCACGGCAAGACCGACCTGGTCTATTGCGGCCCGTTGTATGAGTCGATGGCGGTTGAAGGCAACCGCATTCGCGTCAAGTTCCAGCATGCCGAGGGCGGTCTGGCGAGCCGCGATGGCAAGCCGCTCAACTGGTTTTCAATTGCCGCCGCCGATAAGAAGTTCGTGCCGGCGCAGGCCATGATCGACGGGGAAACGGTCGTGGTTGAAGCGGCCGAGATCAGCGAGCCGGCGGCAGTGCGTTTTGGCTGGCATCAAAGCGCCGAGCCGAATTTGACGAACAAGGCTGGACTGCCCGCCTCACCCTTCCGTAGCGACAACTGGTCCGACGCCGTTTCGGCGCCGGCTCCGTAGTTAGGACTAAAGCCGCCTTGATTCGGCATTGCGTTTGCCGCCCTTGTCGTCAACGCACCTGAAACAACCGACCCACCGCTTATGAGCCAGCCGCAGAAAACCTACGATCAACTCGTCCGCTTCGTCCACGAAACGGCGGTGTTGCAGTCGATCGAAGCGTTACTGGGGTGGGACGAGCGCTGCCTGCTGCCCCCGGCCGCGGCCGATTATCGGGCCGAGCAGATGACCCTGCTCACGGGCATGATTCATCAGCGCCAAACCGATCGCCGGTTGGGCGAATGGCTGGCGGAGCTGGCCGACAGTCCCTTGGCCAAAGACCCGGCGAGCGAGAGCGGCGCCACCCTTCGCCAGTTGAAGCGGCAATATGACAAAAAAACGAAGCTTCCGCAGTCACTCGTCGAGGAACTTGCCCGCACGAGCGTTCATGGCCAGCAAGTGTGGCAGGCGGCGAGGCACGACAACGACTTTGCTTCGTTCGCGCCACTGCTGAAGAAGACGGTCGAACTGAAGCGGGCACAAGCCGAAGCGATTGGCTACCGCGAGTCGCTCTACGACGCCCTGCTCGACGACTACGAACCCGACGAGCGCACCCATCATCTGACGCGCGTGCTCGGGGCATTGCGCGATGAGCTCGTACCTCTCGTCGTCGAGATTCGCGAAGCGCGTCGCCTGCCAAACCTCGAGATACTCCACCGTCACTTTCCCGCTACGGGCCAGGAAGCGTTTTCGCGCGAGGTGGCAAGCAAAATCGGCTTCGACTTTTCCCGCGGTCGGCTGGACGTCACCGCTCATCCGTTTTGCACGGCACCGGGACCGCACGATTGCCGCATCACCACGCGCTATGAAGAGCGCAATTTCAGTTGTGCGTTCTTCGGCACGCTGCACGAAGCCGGCCACGGCATTTACGATCAGGGGTTGTCGCCCGATCGTTTTGGCTTGCCGCCGGGCGAGGCCGTTTCGATGGGCATCCACGAGTCACAATCGCGGCTGTGGGAGAACCTGGTCGGCAGGCATCGCTCGTTCTGGCGGCATTTCTACCCGATGGCGCAAGGCACGTTTACCGCCCTGGCAGACGTGCCGCTCGATGAGTTCTACTTCGCGATCAATGCCGTGCGGCCGTCGCTGATTCGCATTGAAGCCGACGAAGCAACCTACAATTTGCACATTCTGATTCGCTTCGAGCTGGAGCAGGATCTGTTGTCAGGCACACTTGCCGTGGACGACTTGCCGGGCGCATGGAACGAGAAGTATCGGTCCTATTTGGGTGTCGAACCGCCCAATGATGCGGAGGGCGTGTTGCAAGACATCCACTGGTCGGCCGGTCTGTTCGGGTATTTTCCCACGTATTCGCTAGGCAACCTCTATGCGGCCCAATTCTTTGAACAGGCCGATCGCGATCTAGGTGGCCTGGCCGACCAGTTCGCCGCGGGTAAGTTCGGTCCTTTGCGCGAGTGGCTGGCCGACAAAATCCATCGTCACGGACAGCGATACACGGCACGTCAGCTCGTCGAGCGCATCACCGGCCGCCCGCTATCCCATGAGCCGCTGCTGGCTCACCTCCGCGGCAAACTCGCGCCGCTATATGGTCTTGCTAAATAAGCGTGCGATTTAGAGGGCGCGCTTCGAGGAGGATGGGCTTCCTAGCCCGTCACCATCGATATCGACGGCCTGGGAAGGCCATCCTCCCATGATGAAGCGCACGGCGATTTAGTCGCCAACCAGGGCATCTTTGAGCGGCTCGATCCACTCGTCGCGTGCGGCATCATAGGCGCCAAAGCCCGAGCAGAATTCCCAATAGGCCCAGCCCATTTTCCGCTCGTCGGCTTCCTCAGCGATAAACCGCGTCCAATGTGCGCGCGATTCCATGTCGGCCGCACTATAGGCCCCAAACTCGCCCAGAAAGATGGGCCGCCGATGCTCTACGCCCCAGGCAGCGGCCGCGTTGAAATCACGGCGCACCGCGTTTTGTTCCGCCTTCGTCCCCGTCCACTTGCGGCCCAGCCATTCACGGGCCTGTGGGCCGGCCCAACTTGCTCCCTGGTGCGTGAACTGAAACGGACTGTAATAGTGCACCGTCACGATAAGCTGCCTGTCGTCAGGCAACCGCAAGCTCGGCAGATCCTTGATACTGTTGGCTCCGATCGGGCCGACGACAATCTGGCGCGACGGATTGCTGCGGCGGATCAGCGCCACAGAGTCGGCCAGCAAGCGGTTCCATTTCTCGGCCGTCATCTGCTCGATCGGTTCGTTGAGCAGTTCGAAGGAGAGCTGCGGCGGGCGATTCCGATAACGATCGGCGATTTGCCGCCACAAACCCAGGAACCGCTCGCGGTGGGCGTCGGGCTGCTTCATCAACTCGTCGTAGTGGTGCACGTTGACGATCGCTTGCAGTCCGCGGCTTAGGGTCTGTTCGATCGCCCAGTCGACGCGGGCAAAGAACTCTGCGTCGATTGTGTACGGAGCATCTTGCGCCGCATGGGCCGACCAGCGAACGGGAATCCGCACCGAATCGAGACCCGCCTCCTTAATCCGCTGAAAGTATTCTTCCTTGAGGGTAACGCCCCATTCGCCTTCCCGCGGGGCCTCCAGCGCGTTACCCAGGTTCATGCCGCGACCGAAAACCGGCGTGAGCTTTTTGAAGAACGGCTCATCGGCCCAGTCCTCGTCAGCGGCGTCGAGTTTCACCGCACGGATCGCGTCGACCAGAAAGTGATGTGTGCGGCTTGGCCGGTCGAGCAACACTTGCAGTGACACCACATTGCTCTGGTCGATGGGGTGATCGGGATCGCCGTGCCACATGCCGAAGGGCACGACCAGTGCGGCTCGACCATCGGCCGGCACGCTGACCGACTCGACGTTGCAGTGCTCCCGGCCGTTGGCGCCCGGATTGTTGACGGCAAGCAGAACGCGCACCGCTACCTGCTGCGGATTTCGAATGTGCATCTCCACGCCGTCGAATGCCGTCAGATCCCATTTGCCCGATTGCGGGTCGATATAGACGCCGGGATAAGACGCGTCGGCTTCCGTAGTGATATCGAGCACGGCGCTTTCGCCTGACTGCACCAATTGTGCGATGGCTTTCGCGGGTCGCAGCTTGAACGATTTGGCATCGCTGAAATCGACAAGCGATCGCGATTTCGAGGGCTTTTCATCGCCGTCAACCGGCGAAGCAACATGCAGGGCAATGACGAGAATCGCCAGAGCCACGAGCCGGCACAAAAGACACATTCGGCGCATACGGTTCTCCCAGGTTGATAGACCGTCAATTTTAGCCAAGGGGTGCGTGGCGCAGAAGCATCCCATAGACAACCTCGCTGGCTCGGTACATGCTTGAAATAGTGCGGCTAAGATCTCGATTCTTGTACCTTTCCACGGCACGATCATGTATTGCGGCCCTGTATCGCGGTTGACGCTTGCTCTGTTTCTAATTGGCGGTACGCTCGTCGGTTGCCAGCGAGGTCCGCGGACGACACTCCAAGAAGTGGCCCAGGCAGAGGCCGCGAAGCCAAAGGCCAAGGTTGTGCGTCCCGCTCCGGAAACAGGACTGGTTCGCTTGCGGACGGTGCGTGCCTTTCGCGAATGGGGCGTGCGCGATACGGCGGCCGACGCCTTGGCCCGCATCGGCGAAGCGGCCGTGCCCGCCTTGATCGACATCTTGCACGACGACGACCCTTCGATCCGGGCACAGGCCGCCCGGGCCTTGGCCCGCATGGGCCCGAAGGCGGCGCCGGCCGTATCGGAGTTGATCGTCGTCCTGAACGATCCCGACAGCGAAGTGCGGCGGGGCGCCGCTCGGGCGTTGGGACAAATCGGTCCAGACGCCGAGGACGCCGTGCCGGCCCTCATCAAGGCCCTCAAAGATCCGCGCAACAAGTCGGTCGTACAGCCTGTCGAAGTTGAAACGGAAGTGGCACCCGCGGTGGATGTGGTAGAGTAAGCAGAAGGTAAGGGTAACGCGGAGGTTGCAGACAGCCAAGTCACATACCCCGTTCGCCCGCGGCGAACTACCGGCACACTGACGTCGGGTACCCGCGCGCGGGTGGCTCGCCTGTGGCGAGCGGGAGGCGTTAGCGTCCCGGTAGTGTCTTTGAGGCCAAGCGACGTTGCAGCGCAAAGCCGCTCCTGGCTTCGCGAACTACCGGCACACTGACGTCGGGTACCCGCGCGCGGGTGGCTCGCCTGCGGCGAGCGGGAGGCGTTAGCCTTCCGGTGGTGCCATTGATTGCTCGGCAACAAAGTACCAACTAACATTATTGCAACAAAGACCACCCGCACGCGTGCCGCACGCCTGACCGTGAAAGCGGCGATCCATTACCGCATTCGACGGAATACATGCGCACTGCTGACGATTTACGCCGCGATGCATTGCAGATTTGGCGGGCCGGCGTGGCAGGCGTCGATTCCGCCAGATTGGTTCGCGAAGCAGTGCATGTCGAGGGTGCCTCGCTCCTTGTCGGCGAACAAACCCTTTCACTCGCTGAGGTGCGGCGCATCGCCGTGGTCGGAGCCGGAAAGGCCGGCGCGGGAATGGCGGCGGGATTGCTCGGTGCGTTGGGCGATAAGATCGTCGCAGAAAAGCAAGTCACAGGCTGGCTGAACGTGCCGGCCGATTGTGTCCGTTCATTGCCGCCCTTGGTGCTGCACGCCGCCCGGCCCGCGGGAGTGAACGAGCCGACGGAACAAGGCGCCGACGGCGCTCGCCGCATTCTGAACATCGTCGGTTCCTTGGAGAACGAAGACCTTTGCTTCTGTCTGATCTCCGGAGGGGCCAGCGCGCTCTTGCCTGCCCCGGTCGACCAGATTTCGCTGGGCGACAAACTGGCGGTGACTCGGCAACTGAGTGCGGCGGGGGCGACGATCAACGAACTGAATACGGTACGCAAGCAACTCAGCCGGATCAAAGGCGGCGGACTGGCGCGGGCGTGCCGGGCCGGGCAACTCATTACCCTCGTTATCAGCGACGTGCTGGGCGACCCGCTCGACACCATCGCCTCGGGCCCAACGGTGCCCGACAGCGGCACTCCCCAGCAGGCACTCGAAATCCTGCACCGTTATCGGGCACGCGACGCGGGGATTTCCTCTCGTGTGTTCGACTATCTGTGCGGCAAAACCGCGCACCCCACGGCGGGGCCTCGCTGCCAGGTTACGAACCTGGTCATCGGCAACAATGCTACGGCTGTGGACGCGGCGGGTAGCGAAGCCGAGCGGCTCGGCTATTCACACGCCATGACCAGCGCGCCGGCCAGCGAGGGACCGGCCGAGGAAGTCGGACGGCATCTCGCCGGGTTGGCTCTCTCAATGAAAAGCCGGCCGGGCCCCAATTGCCTGATCTCCGGCGGCGAGCCCGTGGTCAGGTTACCCGAGGCCGCGGTGCGCGGCATGGGGGGGCGAAATCAGCAACTTGCCCTGGCCGCCCTGCAATCGCTGAACGACCTGGGATGCGAAGGAATTGTCTTGCTCTCCGGCGGCACCGACGGCGAAGACGGCCCGACCGATGCCGCGGGCGCTCACATCGACTCAGATGTCTGTGCGGCTGCTCGTCGTCAGCAACTCGACATCGGCGATTACCTGCGCCGTTGTGACGCCTACCATTTTTTCTCGGCCGCAGGCGGTTTGATCAAAACCGGCCCCACGCACACGAACGTGTGCGACCTGCGGGTCGTCGTGGTAGATCGACAAGAATAAACAGCCGAGCATGAACAGCGACATACGTGTATAATGCTTGATGACGTTCTTGCGATCCCGGACAACTCTATATCTCTAGTAGGAAGACGATGACGGTCGAACAACTTCGCTCAGTGCATCAGGCCGCACCGTTTCAGCCATTTACCATCCATTTGCCTGATCGTCGGCCGTTTCCGGTGCCGCAC
The DNA here is from genome assembly GCA_035694685.1 of Pirellulales bacterium. Classification (GTDB taxonomy): domain Bacteria; phylum Planctomycetota; class Planctomycetia; order Pirellulales; family JAICIG01; genus DASSFG01. The sequence goes on along the minus strand of DASSFG010000873.1, from coordinate 7,842 downwards.
CCCGACTTTCTTTCCATTTCTCCCACAAGTCGAATTGCTGTTGTTTACACTGACGATGGCAGCGCGAGCATTATCGACGTGGCGCTCATTACTGAAATCGAGTTGCGCATCACCCCACCGAACGCGCAGCGAAATGGCTCGTAGATCGTTGGCGAAGGCTCAGCGATAAAAGCGGTTTGCCAGCACATGTTCGCCGGCGAGCGCGATCGCCAGAAGCGCGATTAACAGCGGGAACAGTTCGCGGCCGACACGGCCGGTGCTGATCGTGCGGTCGATCTCGTCGCGGTTGTGGGCTAAATGAAATTCGGTGTCGCCAAGGACCTGTTTCAGCCCCTCTTCGTCGGTGCGCGTCAGCTCGCTCGCTTTAAGTGGCAAATTAACGCTAAAGCCGCGATCGACGCCTCCTTGCTCGCCGCCCGCGGTCACCTGGTAATTGCCGACCCACTGCGTCGACGTCACGACAACCGACCGCTGCTTGGGATCGGCTGACTGGCGGTAGCTGTCGCCGCGCGGCGTCGTCAGTAAGTAGGTGGTCAAGCGGTCCTCGGGCGAAAGCCGCAGCACGGCCGTTTCGCCGGCCAGGTAATTCAACTGTCCCTCCGTGCTGCCGGCCAGATATGAGCAAACCTGGTCGATGAGCACCAGGTATGGCCAGTTTCCCAGGCCGGTAACCAGTTCGTTCCAGCGGTCCTCGCTGGCACTGTTCACCAACGAGATCGGCGTGGTCATGACGACCACGTGTCCCTTGCCGACGGGTCGTTCCATCAGCGCCGGTCCGCCCTTGCTGAACGAGGCCACCACCGCCGTGCCCTGCGCCAGTTCGCGCAGCAACCAGTATTTGTACACGGGCAAGGCGTCCCACGGCACCGTGCCTTGCCACTTGCGAAACTTGGCGACCATCGGGTGCTGCTCGTTGGTAATGACGATAAAATTATCGCCGTCGGGAAAGTTGCGAGGAAAGGCGCTGAGCTCCCCGGGCACAAGTTTACGGACCGTTTCCGACTTAAAGGCATCGGGCCTGGAGGCCGCTCCGAGGAAAATGCCCACGCCTCCGCCCGCTTCCGCGTAACGATCGAGCTGGCGCCACTGGTCGTCGTCGAGTGGCCCGGGGTCGAGCAGACAAACCAGCGAATAATCTTCCAGCGACTGCCGAGGTAAATCTTTGAAGTCGACGACGGTGCAATCGAACTGGGCGCGGCCCGCTTGCCTGAACGCGGGAGGAGCAAGCGCATCAGTCAGGTAGCGTGAACGGTCGAAAAGCGGAGGCGACGCCGCCACCAGCACCTTCCAAGGCGGCCTAACGTCGAGGGTAAACCAACGGCGGTTGTCGGACTCCAACCCGTCTGCGCCAACCACGCGCACGTAGCCTTGGTGCGTGCCCGTATCGAGCGGCCCCAAGGGAAACTCGATTCCCTGGCTGGCGCCGGCCGCGACGTTGATGATTTCCTGTGCCCGCTTTTCTTCTTCGCCGCTTTCATTCTTCAGGTACACTTCGATCGGCCGCTCGCCCGCCGCGCCGGTGCTCACCAACTCGGTGGCGATGGACCACGGGCGATTGCGGGTGACGGAGTCGGCCGACAACCGCAGCTCGCCCAGCGTGAAGTTCTGCGGCTCTTTCGCGCCCACGTCGATGACGTACACGCCCAACCCCACGATCTCGGCCAATCGCTGCCGCAGCCGCGACGAGGATTGTGGATCCCATTCGGCCTTGGCCAGGTCCGAAAAGATGTACAACTCCTTCCGTTCGGGCATCTCCTTGCGTTCCGGCTCGCCTTTTTTCAGCAGTTCGGCGGCCTGTTCGATCACGTCCCACAAGCTTTGCGGCACGGCGGTGGTTTCCAACCGGCTAACGCGTTGCTGGGCGGCTCCCACGTCGACCTGAAAGACGGGTTGCGCCGGCGTGGAATCGATGACCGCCACCAGGCTCTCGGTGGGAAGCTGCTTGAGCAGCCAACCGCCCATTTCCTGGGCGGCTTCGAGCCGCGTCAGGTTTTCGCTTTTGTAGTCCATGCGCGGCGAGGTATCGAACACCAGCGCCGCCGTCACCGGCGCCTCTTCGTCGCCGATTAAGCCGCTCGCTTTGATGCTCGGGCGGGCCAGGGCCAGCGCCAGCAGGCAGAGGGCCGCGATGCGCAACAGTAACAGCAGCAGGTGCCGCAGCTTCAAACGGCGGCGATTGGCGTTTTCGCGCAATTGCACGAAGCGCAGTGCCGGAAACTCCAGGTGCTGCGGCTGCTGCCGCATCACCAGGTGCAGCACCACCGGCGCCGCCGCCGCCAGTGCGCCAAAAACCAATGAGGGAGTGACAAAGTCCATTCGTAGGGCGGGCGCCGCCCACCACGCATATTTTGCCGAAAGTTAGCGAATTTCATCTGTGGCCACGGCTTAAGCCGTGGCCGCTGCTTCCATTCTAGCCATGACCGTACCTTTTGACTGCCGTTCTTTTCACCGCGTCGCTTTGATCTTATCCACTGGCCTCATCACGATGCCAGCGAAGCTCCTGCCGCTTGCGGCGGACATCGGGCAGCGTAGAATAAGAATGAACTGCGGGCGTAGCTCAGTTGGCAGAGCGCTAGCTTCCCAAGCTGGATGTCGAGGGTTCGAGTCCCTTCGCCCGCTTTTCACAAAGCAATTACCAGCAAAGAGTTTGCGGCAGAGGCGGTAACAAGGCTCGAAAGGGCCTGTCCAGAATTCAGTCCAGAATTCTTCGACGCCGCCAAAAAGAAAGCCCCGCGGTTGCCGCCGCGAGGCTCTCTCGAACGACCCTCCTTGGTCGAACCTGTGTTTTCACGAAAGGAGGAGTCTATGGCCCGCACTGCTCGACCGTGGTTCTACAAACAAACCGGCTGGTGGATGGCCTACGTCAACGGCCGCAAAGAAAAACTCGCCGAAGGGCGCGGCAACAAGAAGCAAGCTGTCATCCGTCTCAAGGAGTTGCAGCTTCAAGCGCTCACCAATCCGGCGCCCGAGTCGCCCGAGCAAACCGTGGCGTCGGTCATCGAAGGGTATCAGGACTTCGCCTCGCGCCGGCTCGCCGCGTCGACCGTCGCGATGCGCTGGCCCTACCTGCAGTCGTTCGCCGAGAAGCACGGCTGGCGCCTTGTCTCTCAGTGCCGCCCAGAGCACGTCGACCAGTGGCTCGACGATCATCCTGGATGGAAGAGCGATTGGACGAAGAACAGCGCGATCCGCAACGTGCAAGTCGCCTTCAACTGGGCGGTGAAGATCGGCAAGCGCATCAAGGAGAATCCGTTCGCCGGCGTGACGCACCACACGGGCGAGCCGCGACGCGACATGTACCCGAATGAGTTTCAGGCGATCCTCCGTGCGAGCGGCGAGAGCTCCGTGCGTTGGAAGAAGACGACGCCCGGAGCTGCGTTGATACGGGTCAGGTAGCGGACGGCACAGGCGAGGTCGCCGCCCTGCCAGTTGTCGGCAACGCAATCGGCCGCCTCGATCAACTCGTGCAAGCACGCTTTGATTTCCGGCTGCGATTCGTATCGCGCTCGTTCGCAGACATCGCATTCGCCGTCACCGAAGACGCTGTCATTGACGGTTTCGACAATTTCTGAACCGCAGGTTTCGCAGTGGATGAAGGGCACTGGCCCGCCCGTGCTTGGCGATAATGTTGTCTGGTTCTTCATCGCTTGAAGGGGAAGTGGGGTAATGGATTTCATTGCTCTCTCAGCAGGATGCCGATCTCGAATTTGTCGGCCCCGACGACTTTCAAAAATTCCTCGGCGGCGTCACGTTTTGTGAGCACCGCATTCATGTTCATTGGTTTGCCCGTCTCGCGGTCGAGGATGACGAAGGAGGTTTCAAACAGGTCATCGGAATACGCTTCTAACGAAGCCAGCGGCTCTTTGCCTTGTTCTTCGGCGTAGTCCTGGGCGAGCACACTGAAGTGATCCGCTACGGCGTCCAGGAACATGCCCTCATCAACAAAATCAAACATGGTATTGGTGGAAGGAAGTAATCAGCGTTTCTCGAAAATAGTGCAGACATCGTGGAGCCCAGGAATGAAGCTCGATCGGTAAACCTTCTTCGAGCTGCTCGCCCCGTGACTGAAGCGGATGAGCATCCGAGAGTTGGATGCCCTGCCGTTTAGAAAGGTGCTTCTTCCACGGAAACCGGGCCGACCGTTGCGCGATCGGCTTCGGCACGCATGGAAGCGGGGGCTGTCAGGGCAGCCCTCGTCTTCACTGTTGACTCGTGGAGGCCGGAAGCGCCCGGATGTATTCGTCCGATTGCTGGGCAACCGTGACGATCTTGCCGAGGTCTTCCAACCCGAAGGAATTCACGTAGCGGTTCTGCCCGCCCTTGTCGCGATACCAGCGGGTGAACGTGACGCTGTAAAACGTCCGCTCGTTGTAGTCGCGGCGGAAGATCGCTGCCGACACGTCGTCGGCCGTGAACGCCTTCACCGGTGCCCTCTTTTCTTCCAACGCCTTGGGCGGGGCGTTCTTCTTTTTTGCGTCCATATCGAACAAGGGAAGGAAATACAAACTGCCGGGGATCACGAGAAATAGGCAAAGAAGCTCGTAACCGCGCTTCGCGAGCTGGAACACGGCGGCCGGCGATCCGGCGACGGGATGGGCGTACAGCAAACTCAGCCGGTCGATGTAGCCGGCGTTGACGAGTTCCAGAAGCCGCCGGCGGCAGGCACGACCGGTCGCATCGTCGGGAAAGTGCAAACGCTGAATCTGCCGGCGGTCGAGAAACCGATACCGGGCAAGATCACGGAAAATCGCAATGTCGCTGTCGCCGCGGGAACGGTTCCTGTCAGCGTGCAGCGAGAACGGATCGCCGTAGCGCGTCTCGTTCTTCGCCCAGCCCTTGCCCACAGTCTCCGCCCAGGTGTCTGCGAGCACGTCCGTCTCGCCGCGGCCGTGCAATTCGATGATCTTGTGCCCGGCGTTGATCTGCCGGAGCGTCCACTGCTCGTCTTTCAAGGGCAACATTCTCTATCCGATGTTGTCGGAGGATGGACAAGTTCTTTGCTGGGTGGGTCGGGATCGGCTTGCGGTGACGGATGCATCACGACGGAACCGCAGTCGGCGACGATATAACCGCAGTTCTGGCATGCGACGCCAGGGAATTGCGGATCGCCCGTCCATTGTAGGTTGGGAGCGTCGCAGCAGAATTGGGTTTCGTCGTCGATGCGACCTTCAGTCGCGATCGCGTTATCGGATTGCGGTTGTGGCTGGCGGACGTCAGGCGCCAGGTTTTCGGATAGATCGGCGGCGCTGAATCTGTTCAATCGCTCCGCCCAGTCCGGCGCGAGGGGATCGACGGGCATGCTCGTGATGGGCTGCATCGGCAGCCACTGCTCGCGGCGGTGATTCTTAAGCCACCAGTCGAAGTCTTCTCGAATGCCGTCGAGAGACTCGCGGATCGCTGTCAGCTCTTCAAGCCCATCGATGTTCACGATGACGCGCTCAGTATCGTCATCGTCGCCGGCACCGGTTTCTCGAGAATGACTCATACCGAATCACGCTAGGGACCGCGCGACCGGCAGTCAAACCTGTCGAGGGTGAGGTGAGTCGGAGCTACCGGAACCTTATGCCGCTGGTGTGTGGGGAACAACGATTTCCACGTGCGACGGTTCGTCGGCCTTGTTCATCGCGGGCCCTGTGATGAGCCGGCAGTGCTCTGGCATGTCGATGAAAAAAGTGTGGCCGCCAAACTCCCTGCGGCGGAAATGGCTTCCTTCAATCGCCTTGCCGAGCGACAAGTAGATTGCAGCAAGCGTTGGGAGCGACGGCTCCAACGACTCAGCTATGTCGAACAGCTCGTAGGCAACCGCGTCGATGCGCTTGCGCATCTTGGGTGAGGGGGTTTTCATGCTGATGACTTTAGCAGCACATATCGCATTGCGCAAGAGAATTCGTTTCGCCGCAAGCCGAAATTGGCCAACGGCGCCGATTGCCGTTTTGGCCACAAGAAACGCTGATTGTCGATGCCCCGGTACAGCGCTGGTAGTGCCTGAGTGACAATGATGTGCTAGAATCGCGGTATGGAACGTGACCTGAAGATCAACGTCGGCAGCCTTGATGTCCCTCATCGCCGGGCACTTGAAGAAGTTATCGGGCGGGAATTGGCAGCGAACCAGCGGCTTATCATCCACGTTGCTGAGATTGATGTGGGAGAGGAGCAATCGAGTCAGCCGGCGCAGTCGCTTGATGACTGGACTTCGGTCTATGCCGGTTTGAGCGAGCAGGAGATTGAGGCGATCGACAAGATTGCCAAGACGCGCGCCAACCTTACCCGCGACCTACCGTAGCTGATGGACGAGGCGCTGATCGACACGGACATCTTGTCCGAAATACTCAAGGGGAAGAACGCGCAGGTGCTGGCTGCGGCGCAGCAGTATTTGGCGGTGCATCAGCGGCTGGCTTTCTCGACGATGACCATGTACGAAATCATGCGCGGCATGCTCGCCAATCAAGCGTCACGGCAGCTCGCGGGTTTCCTCGCAATCACCAGCACCAGCGACATGCTGCCTATCTCGGTTCCTGTGCTGAAGCGAGCGGCTGGTTTGTGGGCGGAAGCACGAAAAAACGGCCATCCGCGTGATGATGCGGATCTGATTATTGCCGCGACTGCGATTGAGGCGCAGCGGGTACTGGTCACCGGAAACACGGCGCATTTTTCTTGGATCTCCGGCTTACGCCTGGCCGATTGGCGCTCGGTAACGCCCTGATTCATTTCTCGATTCGCGTCGGCAGGAATGAAGGAGTGTCGAGGCGATGTCATCGAATCTGAATGTGGCGCGCGGCGTCCTCGGCGTCACGATCCTTCACGGCGTAATACATCTGCGTCGTGCGGATGTCGCTGTGGCCGGCGAGCTTCTGTACCTGCTCCATTCGGGCACCATGTTCGAGGGCGTTGGTAAGGGCGGTCTTTCGTAATGAGTGCGTGCAAATCGACCGGCCAGAGATGCGGTCAACGTCGATACCGGCTTCACGGGCATATTTTTTCACGATTGCGAGAATCGACCGAGGCGTCAGGTGCTTGCGCAGCAACGTTCGTCGATCTTTTGCGACCGGGCGGAAGAGGGGACCTTCGATGTCGTCCATGATGCCGGCCGTCGCGATGTAGGAGCGGATGGGCGGAGCCGCTTCCAGCAGCGCTTTCCGCTGGCGTTTCTTCCCGCCGCGGCCCTTCTCCCACACGACCAGGTAGTAGTGGGTGTCAGTGTGCTCCAGGTGCCCGACGCACGCGTTGGCGATTGCCGCGCAGCGGCATGCCGTTTTGAAAAAGGCAAACAGCAGCGCATGGTCGCGCAGGCCGACCATGGTGCTGGTGTCGGGCATGTGCAGCAATCGCACCGCCTCTTGCTCGCTTAAAACGGGCGTCGTGTTGCGGTCGACGCGCGGCGACTCCACCGCCTGGATGTCCTGCACTTGGTCCCACCGAACAAGGCCGCGCTTGCCGAATTGCTGGTAGGTGCCGCGCAGCACCGAGAGAACCCGGCCGACCGTCGCCGTGCCCTTGCCGGCGGCCAGCAGTGCGGCGCGGTAGATGCGCAGATCGTCGCCGGTCACGGAAAGGGGATCGATGCCCTGTTTGCGCATGTGGCCGAGAAAATCGGCAAGGTCGGAGAGATAGGCCCGGCGGCTGTGGGGCGAGGGGAGTCGCTCGCAAACCCACGGGACGAGTGCCGCCGAGGTGTCCTTCTGGCAAGGGTGCGTGAGTCGGGTTTGAGCCTGAATAAGATGTAGGCGGGCTAGCGGCCCGCGAGACCCTTCCCAGGTCTCGCGCGGCCGCTGAAGCGCATCCCCGCTCAGAGTACCGTTTGATTGTCCTCATTTTTTGCGCCGCACTTGATGTTGTTTTCGT
>DASSFG010000872.1:0-5794 GCA_035694685.1 Pirellulales bacterium | reverse complement strand
TCGTTGGTTTACACCTAGAGTTTAGGCCACGACTCGACCGGCGGATTTTGACGGTTATGACGGCGGCGACCCTGTGCTTCATCGAGTTTGGACTTTGCACTTTGGACATTGGACATTGGACTTTGGACCTCCATCTCCTTTGCGGCGCAAGCCGATCGGGGTTATCCTGGCAAAAACGAGCTTGATCCATCTCGCCAAAAGGAGCCGCCCGCATGCGTTCTTGCCGTCTCATTCCCATTTTTTTTGCCGCTTCGGCCGTGCTCTGCACGTTCTGCCCCGCCGCCGATGAGCTCGCCACGACCACGCCGGCACCGCGGCCTGACGACTGGTGGCAACGCAAGCACGAAAAAATCAACGACCGCGCCAGTCAAGGCGACGTCGACCTGATCTTTATTGGCGATTCGATCACCGAGGGCTGGGCCGGAGACCGCGGGAAAGACGTCTGGCAGAAGTTTTATGGCTCGCGCAAGGCCATGAACGCCGGCATCAGCGGCGACCGCACACAGCACGTGCTCTGGCGGCTGGAACATGGCAACCTCGACAACATTCAGCCGAAGTTGGCGGTGGTCATGATCGGCACGAACAATTCGGGCACCGACAGTCCGAATGACATTGCCGCCGGTGTCACGGCCATCGTCGAGAGGCTGCGTGAAAAGCTGCCCGACACCAAGGTCCTGCTCTTAGGAATTTTTCCACGCGGCAAAAATGCCGACGACCCGAACCGCACGGTAAACGTCGCCACGAACGAGATCATCAAGACCCTGAACGACGGCAAATCGGTCTATTACCTCGACATCTCCAACGACTTTTTGTCAGCCGACGGAAGGCTGCCGAGCGAGGTCATGCCCGACCTGCTGCACCCGAATCAGCGCGGCTACGAGATCTGGGCCGAAGCCATCGAGCCCAAGGTCGCCGAACTACTTGGCGAATAATCCAGTATCCAATCAGTCAACCTGCTGCCCCGCGGGGAAGATTCGGCTATGATTGAAGGATGCAGCTCAGCTTTTCCTGCCCGCGGTGCGAGCAGCCGGCCACGGTTAGGGTGTCCGAATCGGATCGGCCGGTCGAGTGCCCGCACTGCCATTTAGAGATCACGAACCCGCCAGACGCATGGAATGAGGGCACCCTCACGCGTTGCCTGGTCTGCCCGAGCAGCGACCTGTTCGTGCGCAAAGACTTTCCGCAGCGACTCGGTTTGGCCATCGTCGTGCTGGGGTTCGCGCTGAGCTGCGTTACCTGGTTTTTTTATTGGACCACGCTCACCTTCGCCGTGCTTTTCGTCACGGCGCTGGCCGATTTCGTGCTGTATCTGGTCGTCGGCGACTCGCTGGTTTGCTACCGTTGCGGCGCCGAATACCGTCGTTTGTCTTCCCCGCAGCAACACGGGGCTTTCGACCTGGAAACGCACGAACGCCATCGGCAGCACCGGGCGCGCTTGGACCAAGCAGGCTTTGACAAGCAAACATGGACCAACAGCGCGAACGCATCCAGGAAGATCTACGAGGGCTCGTAAGCGGCGAAGTCCGCTGCGACGACGTCTTCTTGCAGCTTTATGCCAGCGACGCGAGCATCTACCAGATCAAGCCGCTGGCCGTGGTCAGACCGCGCACTCGTCGCGACGTGGCCGCCGTGGTCACCTATGCCCGCGAGAATCAACTGCCGGTCCATGCCCGCGGTGCAGGCACCGGCCTGGCAGGTGAATCGCTGGGGCCGGGCATCGTCGTCGATTTCTCGGCACACTTCCGTCGCGTGCTGCCCACGGAGGGCGACACCGTGCGGTTGCAGCCGGGCGTGGTTCACGAGCGATTGAACGCTCATTTGCGGCTGCACGGGCGGTTGTTTGGCCCCGATCCGGCAATGAGCCAGGTTACGACGATGGGCAGCGTCGTGGCGCTCGACGGCTGCGGCAGCCATTGGTTGAAATACGGCTCCACTCGGCGCCACGTGCAAAAGCTGGAAGTAGTCTTGGCCGACGGCGCGACACTGGTGGCGGGGCAAGAGCCGCTCGTCAACGGCGTCAATCACGACCCCGACGAGCGAAAGCGCGGGCTGGTCAATGCGCTGGCCGGCTTGTTAGACCGGAATGCCGACTTGATCCGCCGCCATCAGCCTAAAAGCCTGGTTAATCGTTGCGGGTATCAATTGGCCGACGTACTGGTGAATGGCCACCTCGATCTGGCGAAGCTGCTGGTGGGATCGGAAGGCACGCTGGCCTTGATCACCGAGATGACGCTGACGACCGACGCTTTGCCGCGGCAGCAGGGCATGCTGCTGTTGTTGTTCGACCGTCTGGAAAGTGCCGCGCGGGCCGTGCAGGAGGTGCTGGCGTTCGCTCCCTCGGCGTGCGACTTGATGGACCGGCGGCACCTGGCATTGGCCCGCGAAACCGATCCGCGATACGACACACTGATTCCAGCCAACACGGAGGCCCTGCTGCTGGTCGAATTTCAGAGCGACGATCCGCTCGAACTGCGCGAGCGGGTGCGGCAAGCGGGCGACCGTGTGCGGCGACGCAAACGACTGGCCTTCGACACGCGTCAGGCGTTTGCCCGTGACGATATGGAACTCTTCTGGCAGTTGGCCCGCAAAGTCGTGGCGACGCTGTATCGTCTGAAGGGTACGACCCGGGCCTTGCCCTTTGTCGAAGACATGGCGGTGCCGCCCGAGGCGCTGCCGGGCTTTTTGGTCGAAATGCAGAACGTTCTCAAGCGCCACCAGGTCACGGCCACGCTCTTTGCCCATGCGGGGCACGGGCAACTCCACCTGCGTCCGTTTCTCGATCTGTCAGACCCGGCGCATTTGCGCGTCATGGAAGCCCTGGCCGATGATTTGTATCAGGCGGTCTTCAACGCCTCGGGCACGATGAGCGGCGAGCACGGCGCCGGCCTCAGCCGCACACCGTTCATGAGGCGTCAGTACGGCGAGCTGTACCCGCTGTTTGTCGAGGTCAAAAGGCTGTTCGACCCGGAAAATGTTTTCAATCCCGGCAAAGTGGTGAGTGATTCGCCCGCATCGCTCACGTCTTCTTTGCGCCCGGTCAAGCCGCCAGAGACAGTCGTGGGTCCCACGGAGGAAGCGGCATTGCCGGCCAATCCACCGCGCGATCTGATCGAGCTGCAGTTGCAATGGAGCGCCGGCGAGATCGCCCAGATGACGCGAGCCTGCAACGGTTGCGGCTCGTGCCGGGCACAAGACGTCAGCGTGCGGATGTGCCCCATCTTTCGCTTTGGCCAGGTCGAAGAGAGTTCGCCGCGGGCGAAGGCCAACTTGATGCGCGGCATTCTCACCGGCGAGCTCGATCCGGAGTTGATCAAAAGTGACGATTTTAAGGAGGTGGCCGACCTCTGCGTCAACTGCCAGCAATGCCGGCTGGAATGTCCGGCGGGCGTCGATATTCCCAAGTTGATGCTTGAAGCGAAGGCCGCCTACGTGGCCAACAACGGCTTGCGGCTGCGCGATTGGGTGGTGACGCGGCTCGACTTGTTCAGCGCCTTGGGGTGCCTGGCCAGCCCACTGGCCAATTGGGCGCTCGGCAATCGGCAGGCCCGCTGGTTCCTGGAAAAGGTGGGAGGCATCGCTCAAGGCCGCAAGCTGCCACGCTTCGCGCCGCGGCCCTTCATGCGGCGGGCCAACCGCCGGCGCTTGACGCGGCCCACCCGCCGTTCAGGCCGTAAGGTGCTCTACTTCATCGACACTTACGCCAACTATCACGATCCACAGCTCGCCGAAGCGATGGTGGCCGTGCTGGAGCACAACGGCGTGGCCGTGTACGTACACCCCGACCAGACGCAGTCGGGCATGGCCATGGTGTCGCTGGGCGCGGTCGATCTGGCCCGCAAGGCGGCCAGCCGCAACGTGGCCATTCTGGCTGAAGCCATCCGGCAAGGCTACACCGTGGTGGCCAGTGAACCGTCGGCGGCGCTCTGCATCACGCGCGAATATCCCGATCTGCTCGGCGACGACGACGCCCGACTCGTAGCCGACAACACCAGCGAGGCGTGTGCGTATCTCTGGAACATGCACCTGACGGGCAAACTGCAGCTCGACTTAAAACCGGTCAATGCCACGGTGGGTTATCATACGCCTTGTCACCTGAAGGCCCTCGGCATTGGCTCGCCCGGCGAGAATTTGCTTCGCCTGGTGCCGGCATTGAACGTTTATCACATTGACAAGGGCTGCTCCGGCATGGCGGGCACCTTCGGCCTGCGGAAGGAGAACTATCGCAACAGTCTGCGTGCAGGCTGGCCGTTGATCTCATCGATCCGCGAATCGAATTGGCAGGCGGGCACCACCGAGTGCAGTGCCTGCAAAATGCAAATGGAACAGGGCACCAGCAAGCCGACCATCCATCCGCTGAAGCTGCTGGCGTTGTCCTACGGCTTGATGCCCGAGATCGCCGCGCTATTGAGTGCCCGCGGCAAGGAGTTGATCGTCACATGAAAGTGCTGGTACAAATGTTTGCCCGTGCCAAGGATCTGGCCGGCGGCGACACGGTGGAAGTAACGCTCGACGACGGCGACACCGTGGGCAGTCTGCGCCGCGCACTCGCCGAGCAAGCACCGGCATTGGCCGCCATTTTGCCACACTGCCTATTCGCGGTGAACATGGAATACGCCGACGACCGGGCAACACTTCCGGCCGGCGCCAGCGTCGCCTGCATACCGCCTGTCAGCGGCGGTTGAAATGGCCTTTTTCATGCGCGTTGGGTCATAGCGTGGCAGCAGCCTTTGGAGTGCGGCGATTCATCGCCGCTTTCGTCGGTCGCGGAGCGACCTTTCTTTCGTCGTGCCGGTTCTCGGTCGCCGACCGACCGCATCAAAGAAAGCGGCTCCGCCGCAAGCCAAAGCGGCGATAAATCGCCGCACTCCAAAGGGTTGCACCCCTTCGTCGCCGACCGTGGCAATCGAAATACGTTAACCGAGCGCGCAAAAGCGCCGCTCGGTTAACGTAATTCGAGCGGCGGTAGGCTCAACTGGCTAAATTAGCCAGTTGCCGCCTTGCCGCGTCATTGTTTTACCGAATTGCCAAAGAGCTCCGCCCGACCGCGACTGACTTCGTGAGAAGTCAGGCCGCCGTGCGCCGGGGCACAACCCGGCTGCGAACCACAAACCCAATTACCGTTGTCAAAAAAGAATTACCGTTGTCAAAAACAAAAGTCGCGTCGCTGAATTTGCGGCGCTAAACTGTTTCTTTCAAACGGAGTGCGTCAACCGCCCTCCCGCCTTGGAAATCTCCCCGCAACCATAAATCTGGGGGGCCACAGCGAATTTTGGATTGTCATCTGCCGGGTCTTTTTGTAGCCCGGACTCGAGGGCGTCCTGGCCGACCAACGTGATTGGACCACGGATGTCACCGATGGGCACGGATAGCAATTACATCCGTGGCATCGGTGCAAGGTTTTATCCGATCGTTGGTCCTTCATCCCTCATCGTTCATCCCTTATCCTTCATCTCTCATCCCTTATCCTTCATCCGCTCATCCTAAGCCCGAATTGGCTTGGCGTGCATATGTTCTGCCTAGCGCCCGAGCCCAGGCAATCTGAACCGCGGCCGAGCCCGCTTATCGCCCAAAAAAGATGCACCCGAATCCCGACATGCGTACATTACTGGCACCGATCCGCAACGCCCCGCCCGGGAACTAGGAGCAATCAAAAAACATCGCGTTCGGCCCGTTCGTGCAAATTTGCACCGCTCGTGCGACCGCCCCGCCGACCTTTCCGCCACTGCTCACCTTTTAGGCAGGCTCGGGAATGAGCCCGAAACCTTTACGACACCAACTTGCCAAACATCGTCAG
>DASSFG010000871.1:0-4528 GCA_035694685.1 Pirellulales bacterium | reverse complement strand
TGGGGCCGCAAGGAAATCAGCATGGCCGAGGATGAAATGCCCGGCCTGATGGCAATCCGTGAGGATTTCGGCAACGCGCAGCCGCTGAAAGGCGCCCGTATCGCCGGCTGCCTGCACATGACGATTCAGACCGCCGTCTTGATTGAAACGCTCAAAGCGCTCGGGGCTGAAGTCACTTGGAGTAGCTGCAACATTTTCTCGACGCAAGACCACGCCGCGGCGGCGATCGCCGAGGCTGGCTTCCCGGTCTATGCCTGGAAGGGCATGAGCAATGAAGACTTCGATTGGTGCATCGAGCAAACGCTGGTCTTCCCTGACGGCCAACCACTGAACATGATCCTCGACGACGGCGGCGACCTGACTGCCATGGTGCATCAGAAGTACCCGGAATTCCTCTCGGGCATTCGCGGCATTTCAGAAGAGACGACCACGGGCGTCAATCGGCTCTACCAGATGCACGCGCGTGGTGAGCTGAAGGTGCCGTCGATCAACGTCAACAACTCGGTAACGAAGAGCAAGTTCGACAATCTTTATGGTTGCCGTGAGTCGCTGGCCGACGGCATCAAGCGGGCCACCGACGTGATGGTCGCCGGCAAGGTAGTGGTTGTCTGCGGCTATGGCGACGTGGGCAAGGGCTGCGCACAGGCCATGCGGTCGCTCGGCGCCAGGGTGATCGTGACGGAAATCGACCCGATCAATGCCCTGCAGGCGGCGATGGAAGGTTTTGAAGTGACGACGATGGAAGAGGCCGCCTCTCGCGGCAATATCTTCGTTACGGCCACCGGCAACTGCGACATCATCACCGGCAAGCACATGCAGGTGATGCCGAACGACGCCATTGTCTGCAACATTGGCCACTTCGACTTGGAGATCGACATGGCCTGGCTCAATAGCCAAAAGAACGTGCGGAAGATCGAGATCAAGCCGCAGGTGGACCGCTACACCTTCCCCAATGGCCGATCGCTCATCGTGCTGGCCGAAGGCAGACTGGTGAACCTGGGATGCGCCCATGGACACCCCTCGTTCGTGATGTCGACCTCGTTTTCTAATCAGGTGCTGGCGCAAATCGCCCTCTGGACTGAGCCCGAGAACTTCCCGCTCGGCGTTCACGTGCTGCCGAAAAGGCTCGATGAGGAGGTCGCCCGACTGCACCTCGAAAAGCTCGGCGTAAAGCTCACGAAATTGACCGCGAAACAGGCCGATTACCTCGGCGTGCCGGCCGAAGGGCCGTTTAAGCCGGAGTTCTATCGCTACTAGAACGTCGGTCGAACAAGTGTCGTTTAACCGCTGGGCCAACGGCCCGCGCGTGCCGTTGGCACTGCGGTTAAGCGACGATTCGCTGGCGCTAGGTATCGGAGGATGGCCTTCCTAGGCCGTCCATTTTTGATGCTGTTTCGTGACGGCCTGGGAAGGCCATCCTCCTTCGTACCCTTTGACAAGTTTCACCGGCTTCGGGATAACACCCGAAGCCGGTTTTATTTCCCCGTCCTACCATCTACTGTCTACCGCCTACCTTTCTCCCATGCCGCAAATTGAAGCCTTTCGAGCACTCCGTTACGACCTGGGCCACGTGGGATCGCTGAGCGACGTCGTCGCGCCGCCCTATGACGTTATCGATCCCGAGTTGCAGGAGCAGCTTTACAAGCGGCACCCGGCCAACTGCATTCGGCTGATCCTGAACCGCGAGGAGCCTGGCGACGACGCCGAAAACAATCGCTACAGCCGGGCGGCCCGCTTCCTCAAGAATTGGCGGCAAGAAGGGGTGCTATCGACCGAACCGGATCCAGCGGTATACGTCTACCACACGCAGTTTGAGTATGCCGGTAAGACCTTTAATCGCCGCGGTTTTATGGCCCGCATTCGCCTGGAGCGCTTCGGTGAGGGCAAGATCTACCCGCACGAAGAGACCATGGCCGGGCCTAAGCAAGATCGCCTGCTGCTTACGCGGGCCTGCAAGGCCAACCTGAGCCAGGTGTTTGGCCTTTATCCCGACCCGCAGAGCGAAGCTCAAGAGCTGCTCGAAGCGGCGATCGCCGGTAAGACACCTGTCGAAGCGATTGACCATTTGGGAGTGGTCCATCGGATTTGGCCGGTGACCGATCCGCAAGCCGTTTCCCGCCTGGCCGCTGTAATGGGCCCCAAGCCGGTATTCATCGCCGACGGACACCATCGTTATGAGACCGCCTGCAATTACCGCGACGAGCTTTCGGCCGGCGGTGTCTTGCCAGCCAACCACCCGGCAAACTACGTGTTGATGATGTGCGTCGGCATGAGCGATCCCGGCATGATCGTGCTGCCTACGCACCGTCTATTCCGCGGCCTGCCTTCGATGTCGTCGGGCGAGCTGATCGGCAAGCTCGGCGATTCTTTCGCGACGCGCATCGCCGGCGAAGGCGCCGATTTGGCGCAGACGATCTGGGAGGAGATCGAGTATGGCGGCGGACAAGGAACGCTCGGCCTCTATACGGCGTCCGATGAACGGTGGGTGGTGGCAACGATCACTGACGCCGGCCGGGCGAAAATGGCCGCGCGGTCAACCGACCATAGCGAAGACTGGCAGGGGCTAGGGGTGGCAATTCTCCATCGTCTCGTGATCGAAGATCTGCTCGGTGCCCGAGACCTGCCAAAGCCGGGTTACGTGCACCTGGTCGAGGAGGTTGTCGAGGGACTCGAATCCGGCAAGTACCCGCTGGCCGCGCTCGTGATGCCCGCTACGGTCGATCATGTGCGTCAGATCAGCGAGCATCGCGAACGGATGCCTGCCAAGAGCACCTATTTCTATCCCAAACTGCTCAGTGGGCTCGTCTTCAATCCGCTCGAATAGGTCTTAGGACTTAGAACTTAGGTCATAGGACGGGTTGGTGGAGCAGAACCGAGGCATGGCGTATTGAGTTTCACGTGAAACGCAGTATTGCGGGCCGCACGGATTCGGCTGGTTGTTCCACGTGGAACTAACATGCAGGTCTTAGATCTTGGGTCTTAGGTCTTAGTTCTTAGTAGCGCAAGCGGAAGCGGCGTGCCCTAAACCCTGAGCCCTAAGTCCTAAGTCCTAAGTCCTAAGCCCTACCCGAATAGTTTGCTATTCCGCACGACGACCGCAGCTAGTTACAATCCGCCGCGGCGACGTCGGAGTAGGCGCCGCAATGCAGCCCTTTATACAAGGATGTGCGGTGGGCCGGATACTGTGCGTGGCCAATCAGAAAGGCGGTGTCGGCAAGACGACGACCGCCGTCAATCTGGCCGTGGCGACCGCCAAAGCGGTGCACGCACCCTGCTGGTCGATCTCGACCCGCAGTCAAACGCCACCAGCGCTCTGGGCCACACGCCCGCCGAGCATCATCCTTTGGTTTCCTCACAACCGCTCAAGGAATCGCTTTGGCAGACCGCCACGGCCGACCTGCAACTGCTGCCCGGCAGCCGCAACTTTCGCGACGTCGATGCCCTGGCTCACGGCGATGCCGCGAACTCCGCGACCTTGCGGCAACACCTGGCCGGCGGCCTTACCGCTTACGACTTCGTGTACATCGACTGCCCTCCTTCACTCGGGCAACTCACACGCCTGGCACTGGCCAATTCCACCGAGGTGCTGATGCCCATTCAGTGCGAATACTTCGCTATGGAGGGGCTGACGCAGATGATCGAAGTCATCCGCGAGGTGATGCAACAGCATCCGGGACGGCTCCGGTTCGGCGGCATTCTACTGACGATGTACGACCATACCTTGGAGTTAACGGGTGAGGTGGACAACGAGGTGCGTGATTTTTTCGGCGAGATCGTCTACCGCACGGTCATTCCGCGCGACGTGGCGGTGTCGGAAGCGCCGAGCCATTCTCTTTCAGTGATTGATTACGCGCCGCGCACAAGGGGTGCGCGGGCTTACGTAGAACTCTGCATGGAGGTGCTGGAAAATGGGTAAAGAACGACGTTTGGGACGTGGCCTCGAGGCGCTTTTGGGCACCCCCGTCGCCGGACCGCAAGCCATGGCAACCACTTCGTCCATCTCGGCGGACAGGTCGGCGGCTGGTTCCGCCCCAGCGACGCCGCGCATCAGCGTATACGACATTGAAGCCAACCCCTATCAGCCCCGCCGCGAATTCGATGAAGCCGAGATCGATCAGCTTAGCAGCAGTTTACAGCAACATGGTCTGTTGCAGCCAATCTTGGTGCGGCGCGTGGCGGAGCGTTACCAGCTTATCGCGGGTGAACGCCGCTTGCGGGCGGCCATCAAAGCGGGTTGGTCCGATGTGCCAGTGCAAGTCATCGAGGCCGACGACCGGAAGACGGCCGAGATTGCCATCGTCGAAAACCTGCAGCGCAAGGATCTGAACGCGCTGGAAAAAGCCGCGTCGTTCCATCGCTATTTGCAGGAATATGGCTGCACGCAGGACGAACTTGCCGGTCGCTTACAGCTCGACCGTTCGACGATCGCCAATCTGATCCGTTTGCTGGAGTTGCCCGAGAAGGTGCAACAATCGTTGCGCTCGGGAGAGATCACGTCAGGCCACGCTCGAGCGCTCTTGCCATTGGG
>DASSFG010000870.1:0-4896 GCA_035694685.1 Pirellulales bacterium | reverse complement strand
AGCGCAGGACAAACAAACATGAAGCAGAAGCAAGGCCGCAATCAGTCGCCGAAAAGTCATGGTCGGATCCCCGTCGAATTCAGGTTGTACGCTATGCTAAGATGTCGCGAATGACTTCTCCCGCCACGTCAGTCAGGCGGAAGTTGCGGCCGTTGTATTTAAAGGTCAAGCGTGTGTGGTCGATGCCCAATAGGTGCAGGATCGTGGCGTGAAGGTCGTTTAGGTGGACGCGATTGACGGCGGCCTTGTAGCCGACGTCGTCCGATTCACCGTAGCTCACGCCGCCCTTTACGCCGCCACCGGCCAGCCAGGCAGTGAAACAGTGCGGATTGTGATCGCGGCCGGGCTTTTCGGAAAGCTGGGCGATGGGCAGACGGCCAAACTCGCCGCACCAGATCACCAGCGTCTCGTCGAGCAGGCCGCGCTGGTCCAAGTCGCTGAGTAGTCCGGCGATTGGCTTTTCGGTCTCGCCCGCAAACTGTTCGTGGTTGCCTTTGATGTCGTTGTGCCCGTCCCACGAACGCTGGTTTTCCATGCCGCCGGAATAAATCTGCACGAAGCGCACGCCGCGCTCCACCAGCCGCCGGGCCATCAGGCACTGCCGGCCAAAATGGTCGCATTCGGGATTGCCGATTCCGTACAGCTCGTGAACGTGCTTCGGCTCCTGGGCCAGGTCGAGCGTCTCGGGAGCGGCTGTCTGCATGCGATACGCCAGCTCGAAGCTCTCGATCCGCGCGGTCAACTCCGACTCGGCTGCCAGACGCTGGTGGTGAATTTCGTTGAGCTGCTTTACAAGATCGAGCTCGTTGCGCTGCGCCGCCTCGGTGAGCTGCTCGGGGCGGTGCAAATTATCGATCGGATCGCCGGTCGGACGCAGGTGTGTGCCTTGGTAGACGCCCGGCAAGAATCCGGCGCTCCAGTTCGCCGCGTGGCCTTTGGGCAGTCCGCGGCCTTTGGGGTCGCTCATTACGACGAAGCCGGGCAAGTCGCGGCTTTCGCTGCCCAAGCCATAAGTGACCCAGCTTCCGACGCAGGGCAAACCCATCCGCGGCACGCCGCAGTTCATGGCAAACAGAGCGGGCGAGTGATTGTTCGACTCGGTGTAGCCCGAATGAATGAAGGCCATCTTGTCGACGTGCTCGCCAAGATGCGGGAAGATCGACGACACCAGCTTGCCGCACTCGCCGCGGGGCGTGAACTCGAACGGCGACTTCATCAGGTTGCCCACCGCATTCTTGAAGAAGCCGGTGGTGTTTTTGAACTCGGGGTCGAACTCGCGGATCGACTTGCCGTCCCACCTGGCCAAGGCGGGCTTATGGTCCCACGTATCGACATGGCTCGGGCCGCCGTTGATAAACAGCCAGATCACGCGCGTCGCCTTGGCGGCAAAATGCGGGCTCTGCGGCGCCAACGGATTCAGCGAACGCGAACCGAGATCGCCGGCCAAAGCCGTGCCCAGCAGGCGTTCGTCGGCCAGCAGCCCCGCCAGGCCGATGAGCCCAAAACCGCAGCCGGCGCGAGAGAGAAGTTGGCGGCGAGAAAAGGGGCAGTTCATGCTGCGAAGCTCCATTGGCGGTTGGTCGGATGAACGGGTGGCGAACTCAAAAGCCACCCTCCATCGTTACCAGAATTGACGCATCATTTCAAACCTCCTGAAGAACAAACTGTATGGCCCGTGAGCGATCCCGGGTCTGTCGGTTTGGCAGACGTGGAACCAAGTATGGACAAAGCACCAGGTTGCTTTGCGCGCTCAGCCCTCGGGATCGAGCTCGGCGTTGCGCTCGAAATGGTCGTGCGGATAGAAGTGATTGCCGATCTCCGTGGCCAGCACTTCGATGTATTCGCGCTGGAACTGCGGCTGGGGCTCGTCTTGCGTGGGACGACCGCCGCGCGTCGGCCAGACGATCTGCCGCATTGGCTTTTCCCAAAGGATTTCGCCGTCGGCGACATTGCACACCGTGAGCTTTACTTGGGACTTCCCTTGGTACAAAGTCTGACCCAGGTAGAGGCTGAATTCTTCCAGGTCGATGCCCAACACGACGTCGGCGTTGACGCCTTTGCCGATCGCCTCAAGCTCCATGTCCGGGTTGTCGTCGGTCCACTTGTTGACTTCGCTCTGCTTGACGACTTTGACTCGCTTGCCATTTTGCCGAAGCAACTGACCGACGCGCGTGGCCAGATCGTTGGCGGCGCCGCCTGCTCCCCATTTCAACTCGACCAGCGGCCGGCAAACCACCGCCACGCGCTTGTCCTTCAGGCCTACGTACTCAGCGGCGTCGTTGGTGCCTACCACGAAATACGCCACCGTGGTCATGAGACTCTTGCAACCGAGTTGCGTCGTCAGCGTGGCCGCTGCGACGACGGCGAACCAACCGGTAAATTTCAGCATGCGCGGCTGCACGGCCATGATCTCATCCCTGAGTGCCTAAACGATACATCCAATCCAACAAAGTGGCCGCGATCAACACGCAGGCCACGATTGCCAACGCCCGGTCGCCCGGTCGCCCCCACAGCCACCGCCCACGGACTGCCGAAACCAGTAGCCAAGGCGTGGCAACCATCGCCGTCGCTGCCAGCAGCGCCCCGCCCGCGTTCGCTCGGACCGCTTTGATCCACTGCCCGCGGACGGCATGCGACCAGGAGGTGGTCATCCCGCACGACGGACAGCGGACTCCGAACAGCCACACCGACGTGCATGGCGGCAAACCCAATTGCTGGTGCGTGCCAAAGCCGTTTGGATCGGGACGCAACCAGCCCGCGACGCACAGGGGCACGAACAGGCTCAATCCGGCGAAAAGCAACCAAAATCGGGCTGGCCAGTTGAGCCGATTCGCGGTCGGCAGGGCATTTGGAACCACTGACAAAACGGAAATGAGCCGGAGGATAGTGTCAACCACCGCCTACGGCAAGGTCGGTTATCGAGTTCAACGCAAACGTTACCACCCTATCCCGGTGAGTCGCTTAGAACAAGGGAAGAGGCGGCAAATGGCGGCACGTAGCAGCGATAGGTAGCTTGCAGCGGCGCCTTAGCGAGCCTATTCTAGCCAGCATGTGGGTCCGCCAATGTGATCTTGATGCCGACGCCGACGCGTTGCCGATTCCGGCCCAGATCGCCTCGAACGAAGAGTTCGTGCCGCCGCGACCGTCTCCTCGGCAGCGGGAGTATCGTGCCCGACTGGAAGCAATCGCCGATCGAGCGGCTCGGCGTCGCGGCTTAAGCCGCCGTGAATTCTTCAAGACCTCGAGCGGCATGGCTGCGGCACTGGTGGCGCTCAACCAGGTGTTCGGCGATTGCTACCAGGTCAGCGCCGACGAGGTCGAAGATCCGCAGGCGTTCGTCGAGCGTTGGCCTAAAGACGATTTCATCTTCGACGTGCAAACGCACCACGTCGACGTCAGCCGCAAGTGGTATGAAGACACTAAACAGGGCCGCCGCACCACTGCCTTCTTCACGCTCATGAGGCCGGCCAAGACCATTGCGCAAACGCTCGACCAGCTCAATCGGGCGCATTACGTCAAAGAGATCTTTGGCGACAGCGATACTGTGATGTCCGTTATCAGCGGCGTGCCGAGCCGCGAGTGGGACAAAAACCCGCTTCCGCCCGATCAGATGGTCGCGACGCGCGAATACGTCAACGAGCTGGCCGGCTCACGCCGGGTGCTCTCGCACGGCTTGTTGCGGCCCAATCTGGGCGCGAAAGAGCTCGAAGAAATGGAGCGGCAGGTCAAAGAGTTGAAAATTGAAGCCTGGAAAATGTACACCGGCGCCGAACTGGGCGGACAAGCCTGGTTCATGGACGACGAAAAGGTGGCCTACCCCTTTTGGGAAAAGACCCGTGCGCTGGGCATTAAGAATCTCTGCGTCCACAAAGGCCTGCCGCTGGGCGCGTTCAACGAAAAAGCCTGTACGCCGCACGATCTCGAACGGGCCGCCAAAGATTGGCCCGACCTGAACTTCATCGTCTATCATTCTGCCTTCCGAGGATTTGGCTGGCTGGCCGCCGGGCACGGAGAAAAAGTGGTCGACCCCAAGACCGACGACCGGCAAGAGATCGCCTGGACCAGCGACCTGCTGCGAATCTTGCAACGTAATCCCGATATCAAGAACGTTTATTTTGAACTGGGCGGCACGTTCAACATGACGTCGGCCTATGCGCCGGAAACGTGCATGCACATGCTCGCGCAGATGATCCAGGTGGCCGGCACCGACCATGTTTTGTGGGGCACCGACTCGATCTGGAACGGCAGTCCGCAAAGTCAGATCGAACGCCTGCGTCGGCTCACGATCAAAGACGAGCTGATCGAGAAGTACGGCTATCCTGAGCTGACCAACGAGATCAAGCGGCAGATTTTTGGCTTGAATGCCGCCAAACTGTTTGGCATCGACGTCGCTGCCCAGCGCCAGGCCGTGCAAGCCGACAAGCTCAGCCAGGTGCGTGAGCGGTATCGCGAACGACCTGAGCCGAGCCACACGCAATACGGCTGGATCTGGGTTGCTGACAGTGAGCCGACGGTGCCCGTCGGCGCTCCTCCAGAGTGCGGCGATTCGCCGCCCCGTTCGCCAAATGCATAGTCCTCGTAATAAGCGATCAAAGAACGACCGGCGACGCTGCTCAAAGAAATTCGATCCGGTCCCGCATCTCGTCGGCCGCGACCGACGTCACGAAGTTGCTCAGACGACGCACCTTTTCGCCGATTGAGTAACGCTGCCGTCGTTAATTGCCTCCTCCGCCAGTTCCTTGTCGAATTCGACTTTGTTCTCATGATACCAGGCAAGCACGGCAAAAATCTCGCCCAACGTTCGTTGTGGATACTGAGCGACAATGTCTTCAGCGCTCAATCCTTGGTTATGTAGCGTAACGATCTGATTTACCGTCATCCGAGTGCCATCCAGGC
>DASSFG010000869.1:0-9914 GCA_035694685.1 Pirellulales bacterium | reverse complement strand
GATGGCCACCGAGCGGCGAAACATGCTCAAGCTCTTGGCCCGTTCGGCGAACTTGAACCACCGCCGTGCGGCGGCCTCCGCAGGCGCCGCGGTGGCGCACGTCGTCGCCGCCGGCAATGCTCTGGCGCTGGCCCGCGACTTGTGTGAAGAAGGGGGCTGGACGCGCTGGCTGCGCGCCAATTTCAAGGGGTCGGTCCGCACGGCGCAACGCTACATGCGCGTCGCACGGCACCTGCCCGCATCGCAGTTGGAGGCGACACGCGTGTCGCCTCCGTCGCAAAGGGCCGTGTTGCACGCGATTCGTGGCGCGGTGTTCGTATCGGCCGCGGGCGAGAAATCGGCAGCCGCGGGGGCGCTGCCGGCGCCGGGCGTGGTAGTTGACGAGGCTGAGGCGCGCCGGCGTCTGATATGGATTGCCGCGCGCCGCTTGCGAAAGCTGGCAGGTTCACTCTCCGCCTTGGGAGGCGGTGCATGCCTCGCTGATGTTGCCGCCCGGATTAGCGCGCTCGCCACCGACCTGCTGCTTGACACCGGCATCTCGGCCAGCACGTCGGGCGAGGTCTACTTCATCGAGGCGGTTGGCGCCGATCGCGTGAAGATCGGCGTCTCGGGCGACGTCGGCAAACGTTTCGACCAGCTTGCGGCGTCGTTTCCGGGGCCGCTGAAGCTTTTGGGACGCATCGCCGGCGGCCGCGCGCGCGAGGCGTCGTTGCACCGACGACTGGCGAACTTTCACATCGGCGGTGAGTGGTTCCACTTGACGCCCGGAGTACGTGCGATCATCCAAACGGTGATCGCCGATGATCCCGAGTAGTCAGCGAGTGACGCGGACCGGGCTGGCTTTTTACCGAGGTTCCACGCGCTGAAGTCGGCACTCCGCAGCCACCACACTGTGACGACACTGCCGCGATTTCGGTGGTGTCCTAACAATGAGTTGCTTTAGCAATCATGGTGGGCCGGCGCTCGCAAGCTCGCTGGTCCCACCCTACACAGCAACTCACTGTTAGGACACCACCACGATTACAAGCCGCTTGTCAACATCGCCCCAAGCCGTTAGGTTCAATGGTTTAACCGCTTTACGAGGAACTGCAAGCGATGGTGGCGGCTGCGCCCGACATCCGACGTCCTGATAGCCAACGTATCGTCATCACCGGCGTCGGCCTGACCGCGCCCAACGGCAATACCCTCAAGGAGTTCCGCGAGGCCCTGCTGGCCGGACGCAGCGGCGTGCGGCCGTACGAGATTCGTTACGTCGGGCAAACGCTGGCCGGCGTCTGCACGTTTGACGAGCTGAGGTATCAGAAGAAAAAAGACCTCCGTCGCGGCACGCGAGCCGGCAGCGTGGGCATCTATTGCGCCAACGAGGCGATCGTCGATGCCGGCATCGACTGGCCGAACTTCGATAAAGCCCAGGTGGGCGTTTACGTCGGCGTGACCGAGCATGGCAACGTCGAAACCGAAAATGAGATCTTCGAGCTCAAGGGCTTCGATTACGACACCAAATTCTGGTCGCACCACCATAATCCCCGCACGGTCGCGAACAACCCGGCCGGCGAGATTTCGCTGAATCTCGGCATCACCGGGCCGCACTATACCATCGGCGCCGCATGCGCCGCGGGCAACGCCGGCTTGATTCAGGGCGTGCAAATGCTGCGACTGGGCGAGGTCGACGTTGCCTTGGCCGGCGGCGTTTCGGAAAGCATTCGCACGTTCGGCATCTTTGCCAGCTTTAAGAGCCAGGGGGCGCTCGCCTCGCACGACGACCCGACGAAAGCGTCGCGGCCCTTTGATCTCAATCGCAATGGAATCGTCGTGGCCGAGGGCGGTTGTATGTACGTGCTGGAGCGTTATACCGACGCCAAGGCCCGTGGCGCCAAAATCTACGGCGAGATCGCCGGCTACCACCTGAACAGCGATGCCAGCGACTTTGTTTTGCCTAATCCCGACCGCCAGGCCGAGTGCCTCGGCC
The DNA here is from genome assembly GCA_035694685.1 of Pirellulales bacterium. Lineage (GTDB taxonomy): Bacteria > Planctomycetota > Planctomycetia > Pirellulales > JAICIG01 > DASSFG01. The sequence goes on along the minus strand of DASSFG010000869.1, from coordinate 7,945 downwards.
GCGCCTTGCGGCGGGCCCACTTGTCGGCCGACGACATCGACATCGTCAGCACGCACGCCACGGGTACTACCTCGGGCGACAACCAGGAGTGCGCCGCTCTGCGGCGCGTCTTCAATGGCTCGGGCCGCGTTTGTTTTAACAATGCCAAAAGTTACATCGGACACGCGATGGGCGCGGCCGGCGCCTTGGAACTGGCCGGCAATTTGCCCGCCTTTGACGACCGCGTTTGTCATCCGACCATCAACGTCGACGAGCTCGATCCCGATTGTGCCCTCGAGGGGCTGGTCATCCGTGAGCCCCGCGAGCTCAAACGAGCGACGACCATTCTCAACAACTCGTTCGGCATGCTCGGCATCAATTCGGTGTTGATCGTCAGCAAGGTCTGATGCCCAGCCGGGCCGTCGCTTCGCAAACCTCTGATTTCCAATCACCAAAACCCGATACCAAGCCGCTCTATGACCGCAGTGGATATCCGCGAGGCCGTCCTCGACATACTTTCGGGCATCGCCCCCGACGAAGATCTCAGCAATCTGAAAGACGACGTGCCGTTTCGCGAGCAGCTCGAGCTCGACAGCATGGACTTTCTCGACATCGTGATGGAGCTGCGCAAGCGCTATCGCGTGCAGATACCCGAAGACGACTACATGGAGCTGCGCAGCATGGACAGCACGGTGGCCTACCTCGAGCCGCTGATGAAGGATCTGCAAAAGGCGTAGCGTGCTTCTTAGTTCATGACCGCCTCTCTCGACTACGATACCGTCATTATCGGCGCCGGCATGTCGGGGTTGGCAGCGGGCATACGTCTGGCGTATTACGATCAGCGCGTCTGTATTCTCGAACGGCATACGACCATTGGCGGGCTGAACTCCTTCTATCGGCTCGAGGGGCGCAATTACGACGTCGGCCTGCACGCCGTCACCAACTTTGCCCCTAAGGGAGCCAAGAAAGGTCCGCTTGCCAGGCTCTTGCGGCAATTGCGCATCAGTTGGGACGAGTGGTCGCTGTTGCCTCAGGTCGGTTCGCGGATTGCATTTCCGCAGGCGTCGTTGCGGTTCAACAACGACTTCGAGTTTTTTCGCTCCGAAGTGCAGCAGAAATTTCCGCAACAGAAAGACAACTTCGAGCGGCTGCTGGCGCAAATTACCGACTACGACGAGCTCGATTTCGCCCAGGCCGACCGCTCGGCCCGCGAAGTTGTGTCGAGCACAATCACCGATCCGCTGCTGGTTGAGATGCTCTTCTGCCCCTTGATGTATTACGGCAGCGCACGCGAGGGCGACATGGACTTTGCCCAATTCTCGATCATGTTTCGCAGCATCTACCTGGAGGGGCTGGGACGTCCGGCCGCCGGCGTGCGATTGATATTGAAGACGCTCGTCCGCCGCTTTAGGGCCTTGGGCGGCGAGTTGCGGCTGCGGGCAGGCGTCAGCCGCCTGGTGGTCGACGACGGGCGAATCACGCGGATCGTGCTCGACGACGGCAGCGAGATCGCCGCCAGGCGCGTGCTTTCCAGCGCTGGCTGGTGCGAAACGATGCGGCTTTGCGGCGCCGCGCCCGTCGATGAGACTTCCGCCGGACGTCTTTCCTTCTGTGAAGCGATGGCCGTGCTCGACTGCCAGCCGCGCGAACTGGGCCATGGCGAAACGGTGGTGTTCTTCAACGACTCGGATGAATTTCATTGGCAGCGTGCGGCCGACCTGGTCGACGTGCGTAGCGGCGTTATATGCTCACCGAACAATTTCGTTTACGACGAACCGCCGGCCGAGGGCCTGATGCGCGTGACCACGCTGGCCAACTACGACCGCTGGCGGGCCTTGCCCGAAGCCGACTATCGCTTAGCCAAGCTGGAGTGGTACGATCGCATGCTGGACTCGGCAGTACGGTTCGTGCCCGACTTCCGCGGACGCGTGATCGCCACCGATCTGTTCACGCCCACGACCATCCAACGCTTCACGGGCCACGACAACGGGGCGGTCTACGGCGCCGCCAAAAAGCATTACGACGGCACGACACACGTGAAAAACCTGTTTATTTGCGGAACCGACCAAGGCTTCGTCGGCATAATCGGCGCCATCGTCAGCGGCATCTCGATGGCCAATAAACACGTGCTTAAGGCAGAAGCATGAGGTACAAGATTCAGAGATAAAACCAACGAAAGGCTGCCATGAACCAAGTCACGCGCCTCGCAGCGCTGGGCGCTGAATCGCTCGTTTACGGGCCGCAGTTCGGTTATTTGAACTACCTCATCCGCTCGCCCCAGCCGCTCGACCCGGATGCCACTTGGCAGTTGATTACCGGCGCGCGGCATCCTTTGGGAGTGTGGATTGCCGACCGCTACCCGCCTTCGTTTCTGCGGCGGGTGCTGCTGGTGCTCAAGCAGCGGCAAGACCACTTGCTGGGCATCTCGGCACACTACGACGTGTCGAACGATTTTTATGAACTGTTTCTCGATCGGCGGTACATGTTTTATTCCTGTGCCGACTTTTACACCGGCCGCGAGACCATCGAAGAGGCCCAGCAGCAAAAGGCCGACTTCATTCTGAAGCTGCTCGACCCCAAGCCCGGGGAGCGCATTTTAGAGCTCGGTTGCGGCTGGGGACCGATGCTCAAGCGCATCTACGAGGCGACCGGCGACAAGGAGCACCTCACCGGCTATACGCTGTCGCGCGAGCAAGTGAAGTACAACGAAGAACACAACGGCTTTCACGTCGAATTCAAGAACTTCATCACCGCCGACTATCCCACGGAGGCCTTCGACAAGATTTACTCCATCGGCGCCTGGGAGCACGTGCGGCCACGCGAGGTGCCGATGCTGTTGGCCAAACTTTACGCCGCGCTCGTGCCTGGCGGCCGGCTGGTGCAACACTTCTTCTGTCGGCAGCAAGAAAACCTGCCGGCGGCGGCGGTGGTGAGCCAGCTCTTTTTTCCCGGCTCGATCAACTCGTCGTTCCGCTACCACCTGCGAGCGCATGAAGGCGCGGGCTTTCGCGTGCGGCACGTCTCGGTCCACGATTATCGCCCGACGTTGCGGGCCTGGTTCGACAACCTGGTCAAAAACCGCGAACAGGCGATCGAGCTGGTGGGCGTGAAGACCTACAATCGCTACCTGGTGTTCTTCCCCGCCTCGTGGCACTATTTCGATCGGATGACCGGATTCGTAATACGGCTGATCTTAGAGAAGCCCGGCCCGACGCAGTAAAGGGCCTGGTTCGATCTCAACAGCAAGTGCCCGCGGACAACCGCGGGGCTGGCGTTGAAATCGCTCTCGTCATCCTGGAACTGGTTGTGGGCTAGCAGCTCGAACTTGGGGCCTTGCGCCAGCACGAAGGCGCCATTATGACGGCTCACGGCGTAGAGCTTGCCGTCGGCCGCCAGCACCGAGGCATAGACGGCCGAGCTCATGCCGCGTCGGCCGCCGCCACCCAGCCCCCGTAAGCGCTCGCGATAGACCTGCTCGCCCGTCTCAGCGTTTAAGCAGCAGGCAATGCCCTTATCATCGACCCAGCAGAGATAGTCGCCCACGGCCACCGGCGAGGGCACGTAAGATCCGATCGACTTCTGCCAGATCAGGCCGCTCTTAGTCACGTCGTCGTGTCCGCCGGCACGGATGGCCACGGCGCCGGAGCCGCCCGGCCCGCCGGCCAAGGCAAAGACCACGCCGCGTTTCGCTACGGCCGTCGTGTTCGATGCGCCTCGCAACGCCGTGGAATACCAGAAGAGCCCGCCGTCCTTGGGATCGAGCCCCCAAATTTCGTCGGGCATGTTGACCACGATCTCGTCCCTCTTGTCAGTCTTGACGACGACGGGCGTGCTATATGAGCCGTCGTAGCCCTTAGCGTCGGTCTTCCACACCTGGCGACCAGTGGCGCCGTCGAAGGCGAAAATCGCCTCACCTTCGATGCTGGCGTTGACGATGACGAGATCCTTATAGACGCACAGGCTAGCGCCCGAACCGAAGCTCATGCGTTGTGAATTCGTGCCGACGCTTTGCTTCCAGAGTTGGTTACCATCGAGATCGTATGCCAGTACGCCCGACTTGCCAAAGAAAACATAAACCCGCTCTCCGTCGGTGGCCGCAGTGTGTGAGGCATAACCATGATCGGCCAGCATGCCGCCGTAGCGATCTTCGGGCAGCACGGCAGCAACCGACTGCTGCCACAGGACGCGGCCGTCATTCGAATTCACGCAGACGAGGCTGCGCGTGAGCTTCTGCTGATCGCCGGGCTTGGAGCGATCGAGTCCATAGCCGCCATAGCAGGTGACAAACACGCGGTCGCCCGCCACGATGGGGCTCGAGCTGCCGGGCCCAGGCAAAGGAGTTTTCCAGGCGACGTTTTCCGTATCGCTCCATTTAAGGGGCAGGCCGGTATCAGCGCTGAGAGCGAGCCCATCGGGACCGCGGAAGCCTGGCCAGTCGTCGCCCAGCGCGGACTTGCTTAGAAAAAAAAGACAGGAACATAAAAATAGGCAAATGGTCGGTCTTATCATTCGCTTGCATCCCGGACTTGAAGGCCAAAGTTCGGTAGTAAGTGGACGCGACCGTGGAAGTGGTTACTTCGCCTTCGTCGTCACGCCGCAGGTGGCAATAGTTGGCTGAACGTACGCAGAATGCCTGCATCGCCTTCAAATTGGCCGAGCCATTGGACGTTTTCGGTGATTCGCACATAGATCCTTCCGTCACGCCGATTCGTATCGACGTATTTCTTTTTCCATTCGTCAAACGGCAAGAACCACGTATGCTGCTTGTTCCCCTTGCCGACGACGAACGCCAAAACGGTGTTGGGCTTCGCGAACCGCTTTGCTTCCGCCCTAGTAATGCCTAGCGCCGATCTCTTGGCAGCATACCTAACTTGTACTGGCATGCACCGCGAAGCATCCCGGTTAGTCGCAAGCAAATCTGCCCCGGTATCGACAAGCGGCCAGAACACATAAATGCCGTTACGAATGAGCATTCCGGCGACTTCGAGCTCTTTTGCGCGGCCGATCAGTGTTGTATCACCGATCGGACATTGCTTTATCCGCTCAAAAACAGGTTCCGTGACCTCTTCGAGCTGGTGATCAAAGTCGGTCAGATCGTGAGTGTCCCAGAAGTCGGCCAATTCGCTGACGGACTGAGTCGTTGGCAAAGGCGTTTTGCTCTTCATTCTTTCCACTGTCTATATTGGCGTTTCTCTTTGTTCGTCATTGGCCGGGCAGTCACGGGATAGCCCTTTCCGTCTGGAAAGGAAATCACGACGCAGAACAAATATCTACCCGATCGGGTCTGCCCAAGCAGGTAATAAACTGGGTTCTCGCCTTCGGACTTTGCTCGCTTGATCAGCGGGTCACCGAAACAAACGTCTTCGACTTCTTCGGGAGTGACGCCATGTCGAGCGATATGGTCAATTCGTTCTTCCGGCCATATGAATTCGTGGATCAACATTATTGTACCGCGGCGATTGTTTTGGGCCAACGCTGATCGACCGCGTTCGTCTGGTCTCCCTCACGCGACCCATTTGGCCAGCACGAAGGCGGCGCCGGCAGCCAGCCCGCCGACGAGCGTAGTCTGAACGGCGCTGCGCAGCGGTCGGGCCGTCGTGAAGCGACCCTTGATGTAGCCGAAGATGAAGAGCGTCACCAGTGTCAACACGATCGAGCCGATCAAACCTGAGTGTACCGAGGCCAATACCATGTACGGCGCGAGCGGCACCAGCCCACCGGCCATGTACGACAGCGCGATCGTCCAGGCGCTGGTGCGGGCACGGCGCGGATCGGGCATTTCCAGGCCCAGCTCGAAACGCATCATGAAATCGACCCAGCGGTCGCGATCGGCGCGCAGCGTATTGACGAGCGCCGCGACGTTCGGCTCGCTGAGCCCGTAAGCGCGAAAAATCTGGGCGACTTCGGCCGCCTCCTGCTCGGGCATGTCGACCGTCTCGCGCACCTCGCGTTCGCGCTCGGCGGCGTAGTGCTCGACGTCGACCCTGGCCGCCAGATAGCCGCCCAGACCCATGGCGATCGCGCCGGCGACGATCTCAGCCATGCCCGCCGTCACGATGATGTGCGGATTGTCGACCGCTCCCGAGAGACCGGCCGCAAGAGCGAAAGGCACGGTCAGGCCGTCGGACATGCCAATCACGATATCGCGGACGGTCTCGGAGGCGGTGAAGTGGGCTTCGGTGTGTCTGAGCGGCGGCATGGAGGCCCTATTGTGGCAGGGGAATCGGCGGCGTCGGCGAGGGCGTGGGCGCCGCGGGCGGCCCGAGCGGCGGGACGGCCACCGGACCCGCCGGCGACGCCGGCGCTGCCGGCCCGGCAGGCGGCACGATGGGCGTCGCACCGGCGCCGCCGGAAATGACCGCCAGGTTAGGCAAGGTGCCGGAGTAGCGGAGGGTGTTGTAGTAAGTTCCGGCGCGAAACGGCACGACGCGAAAGATCCCTTCTCTGAACACCAGTCCGATGATGTTTTCGGCCACCAGCGCTCGGCTCTTGGGCAGCAGCACCACGTCTGTATCATTGATCCAAATCTCGTCGGCGGGGCAAGGGCGGTGTCCGTACACGCTGCCTCGCAAATCAAGGTGCGTTGCCATCAGGCGCCAATCGTCGCCGCGGCGAAAGACGACGACGTTGTGCAAGTTGCCGCCGTAGTTCCACCCGCCGGCCAAGGCAATGGATTGCATGATCGTGGTCGGCGCCAGCAGCTCGTATCGGCCGGGATTGCGCACCTCGCCTAGAACGTAAACGTAGCGCGGCGCCCGCGTGACCAGCACCGGCATGATTTCAATGCCGTCGATCTGCTCGGTATAGCGGGCCTCGATTTCGCGCTGCGCCTCGGCGAGCGTCAGGCCCTGCACCGACACGGAATGAACGACCGGTAACTGCACGGTGCCTTCGGGCGTGATGGTGGCCCGCCGTGTTTGACCGCCGGCGCCGAAACGGCGGTCGATCGAAGCACGCAGATCTTCTAATCGCGAATTGACCTTCAGCGGCGTGATGATCACGCTCGGCCGCCGATAGAACCGGGTATAGCCGTCCTCGAGGATCTGGCGGAGTTGAGCAAACGTAAGCCGGGCCGCTTGGACTTGTCCCAGCAGCCGCAAAGTGATCTTGCCGTCGACCTGAATCTCGACCTCACTCGCCAAGTCGGGATCGGTCAACAATTCGATTCGCAAGCGATCACCGACTTTGAGCCGATAGGCACGCGGCGTTTCCTCGCGGGTCAAGCGAAAGATAAAGTCGAGTACGTCGCCTACGCGCAAGCGGTATTCCGGCACGTGTGCGGTGCGGGCATGCCCGGTGTACTCGCCTTGCGCGAACCGCTGCCAGGCGATCGGCCGAGCGTCGGCCCAACCCAGCTCGCCGCAAGCGCCGCCGGCGCAGTCGAGCCCCTTGATCGGATACGGCGCCGCCGGCCCAAGGGCCTGGCAAAGTTGGATCTCGGTCGGGTAGCAGACTTCGTGAGAAGTCTGTTCGTCGCCCTGGTGCGTTATGCGCTGGCCGGTGGACGATCGACCCTGAGAAGCCTGTCCGCCGGTCGTCGCGACGACCAGCGAAATTGCCAGCAAAACCGTCGCGCGAGCAGCGGCCGAAACTCCGCGGACCGGCGTTGTCATCCTGAAGCCATCCATGCGCCGATCAATCGCCCGGGGAAAGAGAACCGCTTATATCGGCATCGTCAGCAACCTAGGCAAAGGCGCAGCGAAAACCCGATTCCAGCTCCGTGACGCCCGCAAAGTCGATACCGCCGCTACGCTTTAGCGTTTCGCTTTCCTCGCACTGGGCGTGACGTGTAAAATGAGGGCATGTACAGCCGGTGGTTCAACGTGGCGGTGGTCGGTTTTTGGCTTCTGACGATGAGCTGGCTCGTGCGGGCAAAAATCCTGCCCTCCCTCGTGGTGGGCGAGCCACCGACGTACCGCACGATCCTCGCCAACGACGAGGGGGTGGAACGGCCGATCACCTGGTC